>NZ_JAALEF010000078.1:0-14952 GCF_014145245.1 Dietzia sp. B44
CGCGATCAGCAGGGCCAGCAGAACCGTGACCAGCAGGGCGGGCGCGGCCGCGGTCGTGACCAGCAGGGCGGGGACAACGGCCCGCGCGGCGACGGTCAGAACCGTGATGACGACGACGGGAGCGGCCGCGGTCGTCGAAGCCGTCGCCGGCGTGAGCGCAACCGCGGTGGTGGCGGTGGCCGTCCGTCGGAGGGCGAGACCGAGGTGCGGGACGACGACGTCCTCCAGCCGGTCGCCGGGATCCTCGACGTGTTGGACAACTACGCGTTCGTCCGCACCTCCGGTTACCTCGCGGGTTCGAACGACGTCTACGTCTCGATGAACATGATCCGCAAGCACGGCCTGCGTCGTGGCGACGCGATCACCGGCGCGGTCAAGATGCCGCGGGACGGCCAGAGCGACACCCAGAACGACGGGCCCGGCAGCGGGCAGGGTGGCGGTCGTGGCGGCAATCAGGGTGGCAAGAACCGGGCGAAGTTCAACCCGCTGGTCAGGATCGACTCGGTCAACGGAGGGCCCCTCGAGGATGCCCGCAACCGTCCGGAGTTCGGCAAGCTCACGCCGCTCTACCCCAACCAGCGTCTGCGCCTCGAGACAGAGAAGAACATCCTCTCTACCCGCGTGATCGACCTGATCATGCCCATCGGCAAGGGGCAGCGAGCGCTGATCGTCTCCCCGCCCAAGGCGGGCAAGACCACGATCCTGCAGAACATCGCCAACTCGATCGCGGTCAACAACCCCGAATGCCACCTCATGGTCGTGCTCGTCGACGAGCGACCGGAGGAGGTGACCGACATGCAGCGGTCGGTCAAGGGTGAGGTCATCGCCTCGACCTTCGACCGTCCGCCGTCGGATCACACCCAGGTCGCCGAACTCGCGATCGAGCGGGCCAAGCGGCTGGTGGAGATGGGGCAGGACGTCGTGGTCCTCCTCGACTCGATCACCCGGCTGGGCCGCGCCTACAACAACTCGTCGCCCGCGTCGGGGCGCATCCTGTCCGGTGGTGTCGACTCCACGGCGCTCTATCCGCCCAAGCGGTTCCTGGGGGCGGCGCGCAACATCGAGAACGGTGGGTCCCTGACCATCATCTCCACGGCGATGGTCGAGACCGGGTCCGCCGGCGACACGGTGATCTTCGAGGAGTTCAAGGGCACCGGCAACGCCGAGCTCAAACTGGACCGGCGCATCGCCGAGCGGCGCGTGTTCCCGGCGGTCGACGTGGGCCCCTCGGGCACGCGCAAGGAAGAGCTTCTGATGACGCCCGAGGAGGCCGGTGTCATGCACAAGCTGCGGCGCGTGCTGTCGGGCCTCGACTCGCACCAGGCCATCGACCTCCTGATGTCGCAACTGCGCAAGACCAACACCAACTACGAGTTCCTGTTGCAGGTGGCCAAGACGACCCCGACACTGCCGCAGGACGAGGAGTGACAGAGGCCCCGGGACGATCGCCGTCCTCGGTCGACGACGTCCTCTCCGAGTACGGGGGCCTCGAGGCGCAGCTGTCGGACCCGGCGCTCCACGAGGACCCGGTGGCCGCGCGCAGGGTGGGCAAGCGATTCGCCGAGCTGACCCCCGTGGTGCAGTGCTACCGCGCGCTGGAGTCGACCCGGGGCGATCTGTCCGCCGCGCGTGAACTGGCCGGTGACGACTCGTCGTTCGCCGAGGAGGCCGAGCGGTTGGCGACCGAGGCCACGCGCCTGGAGTCGCGCCTGGCCGACCTGTTGGCACCGCGGGACCCCCATGACGCGGACGACGTGCTCATGGAGATCAAGTCCGGCGAGGGAGGGGAGGAGTCGGCCCTGTTCGCGGCGGACCTGGCCCGCATGTACACGCGGTACGCCGAGAAGCACGGGTGGGTCGTCGAGGTCCTCGGGGTGACCGAGTCCGACCTGGGCGGCTACAAGGACGCCTCGTTCTCCATCCGGTCCCGGCACCCCTCCCGCGAGGGCGTGTGGTCGCGACTGAAGTTCGAGGGCGGGGTGCACCGCGTCCAGCGGGTACCGGTCACCGAGTCGCAGGGCCGGGTCCACACGTCGGCCGCCGGCGTGCTGGTGTTCCCGGAGCCCGAGGACGTGGGGCCGGTCGAGATCGACGAGTCGGATCTGCGGATCGACGTCTACCGCTCGTCCGGCAAGGGCGGGCAGGGTGTCAACACCACCGACTCGGCGGTGCGGATCACGCACCTGCCCACCGGAACTGTCGTCACGTGTCAGAACGAACGCAGTCAGCTGCAGAACAAGCAGCGCGCACTCGAGGTCCTCGCCGCCCGGCTCCAGGCGGCGGCCGAGGAGGCCGCGAGCGCCGAGGCCTCCGAGGGCAGGTCCACCCAGGTCCGTACCGTCGACCGGTCGGAGCGGATCCGCACCTACAACTTCCCGGAGAACCGCATCGCGGATCACCGGGTCGGGTTCAAGGCGCACAATCTCGACGCCGTGCTCGACGGTGACCTCGACGCGGTCCTGGACGCCCTGGCCGCCGAGGACCGTCGCAGACGTATGGAAGACGCGTAGGCCGTGGACCCCCGCCCCGTGCCGGCGACCGGGGTCGTGAGGTCGGCGGCGCGCGAGCTACAGGCGGCCGGCATCGACTCCGCACTCGTGGAGGCGCAGTTGATCTGCGCACACGTCCTGGGTGTCGGACGCTCCGCGCTCCCACTTGTCGAGGGGGTGGGCGCGGCCGGGGTCGCCGAGGTCGGACGGATAGTCGCCGCCCGCACCCGCGACCGGACCCCGCTCCAGTACCTGCTCGGCCGGGCCGTGTCGGGGCGACTCGACCTCGCGGTGGGCCCGGGGGTCTTCATCCCCAGGCCGGAGACGGAACTGCTCGTCGAGGACACGCTGTCCGCCCTCCGGCCTCCGGGCGTCGGACCGGGCCCGGTCGTCGTGGACCTCTGCGCCGGTAGCGGCACGCTGGCCCTCGAGATCGCCCACGCCAGGCCCGACGCGCAGGTCCACGCAGTCGAACTTCACGAGAGCGCGCTCGGGTGGCTCCGGCGCAACGCCGCCGAGCGGGTTGCGGCGGGGGACACCCCGGTGGTGGTCCACGCGGGTGACGCCACGGACCCCGACGTCCTGGCGGGCCTGTCGGGCAGGGTCGACGCGGTGGTGTCCAACCCGCCGTACATCCCACGGTCCGACGAGCTCCCGGTGGACGTGCTCGGGCACGAGCCGTCGACCGCACTGTTCGGGGGAGATGACGGCCTCGCCGTCATCACGCCGCTCGTCGGCGTCGCGGCCGGCCTCCTGGTGCCGGGTGGGCACCTGGCGGTGGAGCACGACGACACGACCGGCGCCGAGGTCGCGGCGGTGGTCTGGGCACAGGGATGCTTCGGTACCGTGGAGCAGCACACCGACCTCGCCGGACGCCCGCGCTTCGTCACCGCGACGAGACTCGACCGTCCAGGCGGCGATCATCACGACGACGACGAGGTCGACCCGAGAGCCCGGAAGGGGATCACCCGGTGACCATCACCTACGACTGCACCGAGGACACCGGTCGGGAGGTCGGCCTCAGTTCCGCGGCCGGCGCACTACGTGCCGGTCGGCTCGTCGTGACCCCCACGGACACGCTCTACGGCATCGCCGCCGACGCCTTCGACCCGGACGCCGTCACCCTCCTGCTCTCGGCCAAGCGTCGCGGCCCGGACATGCCCGTCCCCGTCCTGGTGGGATCCTGGGAGACCATCGACGGCCTGGTCGTGAGTACTTCGGCGACCGCGCGCGACCTCATCCGCGCCTTCTGGCCCGGAGGTCTGAGCCTGATCGTGCACCAGGCGCCGTCACTGAACTGGAATCTCGGGCACACCCAGGGCACCGTGATGCTCCGGATGCCGCTGCACCCGGTCGCGATAGAGCTCCTGCGGGAGGTCGGCCCCCTCGCCGTCTCCAGCGCCAACGTCTCAGGTCAACCCCCGGCCACGACGGTCGCGCAGGCGCGTGACCAACTCGGCGACTCGGTCGCGGTCTACCTGGACGGCGGCCCCTGCGCGGTGGGGGAGCCCTCGACGATCGTCGACCTCACCGGACCCGCCCCCCGGATCGTCCGGGAGGGGGCCGTGAGCGCGGAGCGTGTCGGGGAGGTCCTGGGGACCGACCCCGCGGCCCTGCGTGGCTGACCGGGTGGTCTGACCGTGGGAATAGGGGTGCCGTTCCGCGAGCTCCTGCTCATCGCGGTGACGGCCGGCCTGGTCACCTTCGTCGTCACGGGTCTGGTCAGGGGAGTGGCGCCGGCGATCGGGGGCCTGGCCTATCCCCGCGACCGGGACGTGCACGTCGTGCCGACGCCCCGCCTCGGCGGGGTCGGCATCTTCACCGGGATGCTGGTCGCGGTCTACCTGGCCGCGCAGCTCCCGGCTCTCAACCGGGCGTTCCCGCCGTTCGCCCCGGACGTGGAGGCGACGATCATCGCGGGCGGGGTGATCGTGCTGGTGGGGATCGTCGACGACATCCTCGGTCTCGGAGCGGTGACCAAGCTCGCCGGTCAGGCGGCAGCGGCCGGCGTCCTGGTGGCCATGGGCGTCTCGTGGACGTTGGTGTACATCCCGTTCGGGGACGGCAACATCCTCGTCCTGGACCAACTCCAGGCGGGGTTGCTCACGGTGGTCTTCACCCTGACGATCGTCAACGCGATGAACTTCGTCGACGGCCTGGACGGCCTCGCCGCCGGGCTCGGCGCCATCGCGGCCATGGCGATCTGTGTGTTCTCCGTCGGGATCATGCTCGACCAGGGCGGCACCGTCGGGGCGTACCCCCCGGCACTCGTCACCGCGGTCCTGGCCGGGGCGTTGCTGGGTTTCCTGCCCCACAACTTCCAACCCGCCCGGATCTTCATGGGCGATTCGGGTTCGATGCTGATCGGCCTCGTCCTCGCCGCGGCCTCCACCAGCGCGTCCGGGAAGATCTCACAGAGCCTGTACGGGCCGCAGGAGATGATCGTCCTGCTCTCGCCGATGATCGTGGTCGCGGCCGCCATGTTCGTTCCGATGCTCGACCTCGTCCTGGCGGTGATCCGCCGGGTCGGCGCCGGCCGCAGTCCGTTCGCCCCCGACAAGATGCACCTGCATCACCGCCTGCTCGACCTCGGTCACTCCCATCGGCGGGTCGCTCTGGTCATCTACGCATGGGTCTCCCTCATCGCGTTCGGTGCGGTCGGGGCGACGATGCTCCCCACCGAGGTGATCGTCCCGCTCGCGGCCGCCGGACTCATCGCGGTCCTCGCCGCCACCCTGGTCCCGCGCCTGAGGAGTTCGAGGGGTGAGCGCGACACGAACGGGCCGATCGGTCCCCGCTAGGCTGCTCGCCATGACGGACATCCCCGCGACACCCGCGCAGCCCGCCGAAAGCCCACACACAGCCGGCCTCCGCAAGGCGGTGCGGCTCGGCGCGGTGGCGCTCGTCGTGCTCACCGTGATCAGCGCGGCGGCATGGACCGCCGTCGACGGGACCCCCGGGCTGTGGGGTGCGCTGATGGGCGCCGCGGTGGGCGGCGCGTTCGTGCTCACCACTGCGATCGTGGTCATCGCCACGGCCCACTCGGCGCCCCAGACGACCGCGGCCGTCGTCCTGGGGACCTGGCTGGTCAAACTCCTCGCCGCCATGGGGGTCGTGGCGGCGCTCTCCCGATTCGACTTCTACTCGCGGCCCGCCTTCGCCGTGACCGTCATCGCCGCTCTGATCGTGGTCCTGGCGGGGGAGACGTGGGCGGTCCTCAAGACCCGGGCTCCGTACGTGGAACCCGATGCCGGCTGACGGGTCCCCCTGTGACACCGGCCCGAGACCAGGGTGTTATCCTCATCTGCGGTGAGACGAGCACGTCACCGGGCTGCACCACGGCCCGAGGCGGTCGCGCGGAATCCCAACTCGGCCGCGAACACCGGGCCACTCGTACCGAACGCGCTCGGGCGTACGTCGCCCAACACGACCAGGGGAGAACACACTGAGTACCACGCTTCTGGCCTTCAAGGGCGAGTTTCACCCCCCGAACATTGACTACGAGTTCTTCCCTGCCGATCAGTGGCTGACCGGATTCGCCGGTGACGCGTTCGTGCTGGACCGGCTCATGATCATCCGTCTGCTCATGACCGTGGTCCTCCTGGGCTTCTTCATGCTCGCCATGCGGAACCCCAGGTTGGTCCCCCGCGGGGTCCAGAACTTCGCCGAGATCTGCCTGGACTTCGTCCGGGTCCATATCGCGGAGGAGATCCTGGGGAAGGAGCAGGGACGCCGTTTCCTGCCGATCATCGCGACGATCTTCTTCGCGGTGTTCGCGATGAACCTGCCCACGATCATCCCGGGACTCAACATCTCGCCGAACGCCAGGATCGGCTTCCCGCTGATGCTCGCGCTGCTGGGCTACCTGACCTTCATCTACGCCGGTTCCAAGAGATACGGGTTCGCGAAGTTCATCAAGGCGAGCGTGGTGATCCCGGGGCTTCCTCCGGCTCTGCACATTCTGGTCGTCCCGATCGAATTGGTGTCGACGTTCATCCTCCGCCCGGCCACGCTGACCATCCGTCTCATGGCCAACATGTTGGCGGGGCACCTGATCATCGTCCTGCTGTTCAGCGCCACGAACTTCTTCTTCTGGCAGTTCAACGGCTGGACGCTGCTGGCGGTGGGCACCTCCCTGCTGTCGGTCGCCTTCACGCTGTTCAAGCTGTTGGTGCTGTTCCTCCAGGCGTACATCTTCGCGCTGCTGGTCTCGGTGTACATCGACCTCGCGCTCCACGCGGAGAGCCACTAGAACCCGGGCCGTCAGGCCTGACACGACCACCCGTCAACCCGACAATTCACGTCCGACCGGAGCGGGAAAGCCCGCGCCGGCCATCTGAAAGGGAAACCCCATGGACATCGTCACTCTCGCCCAGGCCACCGAGTCGACCGTGAGGGGCTACGGCGCGATCGGCTACGGCCTCGCCGCCATCGGCCCCGGTATCGGCATCGGCATCCTCGTCGGCAAGACCGTCGAGGGAATGGCACGTCAGCCCGAGATGGCCGGCACCCTCCGTACCACGATGTTCCTCGGCATCGCCTTCACCGAGGCGCTCGCCCTGATCGGTATCGTCGCCGGCTTCCTGTTCTGATCGACGACCACCGACCTCGTAGGGACGCACCATGAACAACGTCATCGCCATCTTGGCGGCCGAGGGTGGAGAATCACTCCCCCTGGAGGACAGCCCCAACCCGCTGATTCCTCCGCTGTATGACATCGTCTGGTCGCTCATCCCGCTCGCAGTCATCCTGTGGCTCTTCTGGAAGTTCATCCTCCCGAAGTTCCAGCAGGTTCTCGACGAGCGTTCCGAGCGCATCGAAGGCGGTCTGCGTCGTGCCGAGCAGACCCAGGCCGAGGCGAAGGAGGAGCTGGCCAAGTACAAGGCCCAGCTCGCCGAGGCGCGCAGCGAAGCGGCCAAGATCCGCGACGACGCGCGTGCCCAGGGTCAGCAGATCCTCGCGGACATGAAGACCGAGGCGCAGGCGGAGAGCGACCGCATCGTCGCCGCCGGCAACCAGCAACTCGCCGCGCAGCGCCAGCAGATCATCGCGGAGCTCCGCAGTGACCTGGGGCGTCAGTCGGTGGATCTCGCGGAGCGACTCATGGGTGAGCAGCTGTCGGATCCGGTCCGGCGTTCGGGCACCATCGACCGCTTTCTGGCAGACCTCGACCGGGTCCCCGGCGCGGGCAAGAACTAAGGGAAGTGGAGCCGATGCACGCAGCGAGTCGCGAAGCGCTCGACCAGACCCGGAGCGAACTGGAGCAGACCCTGGCGGCGAACCCGTCCGGGGGAGCGACCGGCGCGAAGGTGGGCCAGGAACTCTTCGAGGTCGTGCGCGTCCTCGAGGACAACCGCGCCCTCCGGGTCTCCGTGGCCGACACCGCGGCCCCGGTGGAGGCCCGACAGGACCTGGTCCGTGGGGTGTTCGGGTGGAAGGTCGACCAGACCACCCTCGATCTGCTCCTCGCTGCGGTGTCCCGTGACTGGTCCAACCCGCGGGAGTTGCGGGAGGGCCTGATCCGGCTCGGCCGGGAGGCGCTCCTGCGATCGGCGGACCAGCAGGGACAGCTCCAGGCCGTCGAGGACGAGTTGTTCAGGCTCGGCCGCATCGTCGCCGGAGATCCCCAGTTCGAGCAGCTCCTCGCTGACCGGACCGCGGAGGCGGGAGCCAAGCGGGGGCTTCTCGCGGAGGTCCTGTACGGCAAGGTCACCGCGGTGACCGAGGCCCTCGCCTCGCAGGCCGTGGACCGCCCGTCCGGCATGCCCGCGGACGACATCATGGAGATCTCGACCCAGGCCGCGGAGTTGCGCGGGCGCTCCGTGGCGGTGGTGACCAGCGCCGAGCCGTTGACCGAGCAGCAGTCGGATGATCTCAGGGCGCGCCTGGCCACGCTGTACGGGCGGGAGATCGCCATCCACAACGACGTCGATCAGGCACTTCTGGGCGGCGTGGTCGTCCGCGTCGGCGACGAGATCATCGACGGTAGCGTGGCAGGACGGCTCGACGCGATGCGTCGTTCCCTTCGCTGACCAGCTGGTCCGGCACAAGACGAGCTGCGACTCGGCCGTGTTCCAGCGGTGGCGGCTCAGGTACACACCCATAAAGCACATCCCGACTTTGAGAGCAGGAATGACATGGCGGAGTTGACGATCTCCTCCGAAGAGATCCGCAGCGCGATTGCGAATTACACCTCGACCGTTTCGACCGACGCGACGAAGGAGGAGGTCGGCGTCGTCGTCGACACCGGTGACGGCATCGCGCACATCAGCGGACTCCCTTCGGCGATGGCCAACGAGCTGCTGGAGTTCCCCGGCGGGATCCTCGGTGTCGCACTGAACCTCGAGGACCGCGAGATCGGTGCGGTCATCCTCGGTAACTTCGACGAGATCGCCCAGGGCCAGGAGGTGCGCCGCACCGGGAACGTCCTCTCCGTCCCCGTCGGCGACGGCTTCCTCGGCCGCGTCGTCAACCCGCTCGGCAAGCCCATCGACGGCCTCGGCGACATCGAGTCGGCCGGTACCCGCGCCCTCGAGCTGCAGGCACCGTCCGTGCTCGAGCGTCAGCCCGTCGAGGAGCCGATGCAGACCGGCATCAAGGCCATCGACGCCATGACGCCGATCGGCCGCGGCCAGCGCCAGCTGATCATCGGTGACCGCAAGACCGGCAAGACCGCGGTCTGCATCGACGCCATCCTCAACCAGAAGGCCAACTGGGAGTCCGGCGACAAGAGCAAGCAGCTCCGGTGCATCTACGTCGCCATCGGGCAGAAGGGCTCCACCATCGCGGGCGTCAAGGCGACGCTCGAGGAGCACGGCGCGATGGAGTACACCACCATCGTGGCGGCCCCGGCCTCCGACTCGGCCGGCTTCAAGTGGCTCGCGCCGTTCACCGGCTCGGCCATCGGTCAGCACTGGATGTACGAGGGCGCCCACGTCCTGGTCGTGTTCGACGACCTGTCCAAGCAGGCCGACGCCTACCGTGCGATCTCGCTGCTGCTGCGCCGCCCGCCGGGTCGTGAGGCCTACCCGGGTGACGTCTTCTACCTGCACTCCCGGCTGCTCGAGCGCTGTGCCAAGCTCTCCGACGAGATGGGCGGCGGCTCCCTGACCGGCCTGCCGATCATCGAGACCAAGGCCAACGACGTCTCGGCGTTCATCCCGACCAACGTCATCTCCATCACCGACGGCCAGGTCTTCCTCGAGTCCGATCTGTTCAACCGCGGTGTGCGCCCGGCGGTCAACGTCGGTATCTCCGTTTCGCGAGTCGGCGGCGCCGCCCAGACCAAGGGCATGAAGAAGGTCTCCGGTTCGCTGCGTCTCGATCTGGCCGCGTACCGCGACCTCGAGTCCTTCGCGACCTTCGCCTCCGACCTGGACGCGGCGTCCAAGGCCCAGCTCGAGCGCGGGCAGCGTCTGGTGGAGATCCTCAAGCAGGACCAGAACTCGCCGGTCGCCGTGGAGGACCAGATCGTCTCGATCTACCTCGCCGGCGAGGGCTTCTACGACACCGTGCCCGTCGAGGACGTCCGTCGGTTCGAGGGCGAGCTGCTCGAGAGCCTGCGGCACTCCGCTGCCGACGTCTACAGCCAGATCGACGGCGGGGCGGCGCTCTCCGACGAGTCCAAGGCGACGCTCGAGGCCAAGACCAACGAGTTCAAGGAGGGCTTCGTCGCCTCCGACGGTTCGCGGGTGGTCAACGAGCCCGAGGCCGAGGCGCTCTCGGAGGACGAGATCGACCGTGAGACGCTGACGGTCACCAAGAAGAAGAAGGCCTGAGGCCTGCGATGACAGCCATCCGATTCAAGGCCGAGAGGAGAGTGATCTGACGCAATGGCGAATATGCGTGAACTGCGCGACCGGATCAAGTCGGTCAACTCGACCAAGAAGATCACCAAGGCCCAGGAGCTGATCGCCACCTCGCAGATCTCCAAGGCCCAGGCGAGGGTCGCGGCGGCCCAGCCGTTCGCCGATCAGATCACCGCCATCCTGACCGACCTCGCCAGTGCGTCGTCGGTCCAGCACCGGATGCTCAACGAGCCGGAGGACGCCAGGCGTTCCGCCGTGCTCGTGGTGACCTCGGACCGCGGGATGTGTGGTGGCTACAACCACAACGTCCTCAAGGAGGCCGCCGAGCTCATCGCGTTCCTCGAGGACGCCGGCCGCGAGGTCGACATCTACGTGCTGGGCAACAAGGGCATCGTGTACTACACGTTCCGCGAGGTGGAACTCGCCGGTTCGTGGCAGGGACACTCCCAGAAGCCCGACTACCAGGAGGCCCGTCCGGCCTTCCAGCTCCTGTCCGCCGCCTTCGCGGCCGGCGGCGAGGAGACGTTCGACGCGACGGAGTTCCTCGGGAGCGACTATCCCGGGGACACCACCCGCAAGGGCGTCGACGAGGTCCACATCGTCTACACCCAGTTCAAGTCGATGCTCACGCAGACCCCGCGTGCGCGGCGACTGGCCCCGATCGAGACCCGCGTCGAGATCGAGGAGCTGGATCTGGGCGAGGACTACATGGATTCGCCGGAGACGGAGTTCAAGCCGGAGGTCACCTTCGAGCCCGATGCGGACACTCTGCTCGACAACCTCCTCCCGAGGTACATGTCGACGAGGGCGTTCGCGTCGCTGCTCGAGTCGGCGGCGTCGGAGTCTGCGGCACGCCGCACGGCAATGAAGTCGGCGACGGACAACGCGACCGAACTGGTGGAAGGCCTGAGCCGCGAGGCCAACCAGGCCCGCCAGGCACAGATCACCCAGGAAATCAGCGAGATTGTCGGTGGCGCTGGTGCGCTCGCCGCTAGCGCAGGAAGTGACTAAGCAATGACCACAGCTGTTACCGATCAGAGCACGACGGGCACGGCCGGTCTCACCGGTCGGGTCGCCCGCGTCCTGGGTGCGGTCGTCGACGTGGAATTCCCGCGTGGCGCCCTCCCGGCCCTCTTCAACGCACTCACCACCGAGATCACCCTCGAGGCCGTCGCCAAGACGGTCACCTTCGAGGTCGCCCAGCACCTCGGCGACAACATGGTGCGCTGCATCTCCATGCAGTCCACCGACGGACTCGTCCGCGGCGCGGAGGTCGTCGACTCGGGCAAGCCGATCTCGGTGCCCGTCGGCGACGTCGTCAAGGGCCACGTCTTCAACGCCCTCGGCGACTGCCTCGACGCCCCCGGCACCGGCCGGGACGGCGAGCAGTGGGGTATCCACCGCGAGCCGCCCGCCTTCGACCAGCTCGAGGGCAAGACCGAGATCCTCGAGACCGGTGTGAAGGTCATCGACCTCCTCACCCCGTATGTCAAGGGTGGCAAGATCGGCCTCTTCGGTGGTGCCGGTGTCGGCAAGACCGTGCTGATCCAGGAGATGATCACCCGTATCGCCCGCGAGTTCTCCGGTACGTCGGTGTTCGCCGGCGTCGGCGAGCGCACCCGTGAGGGCACGGACCTGTTCCTCGAGATGGAGGAGATGGGCGTCCTCCAGGACACCGCCCTGGTGTTCGGCCAGATGGACGAGCCGCCGGGGACGCGTATGCGCGTCGCGCTCTCGGCTCTGACCATGGCCGAGTACTTCCGTGACGTGCAGGGCCAGGACGTCCTGCTGTTCGTGGACAATATCTTCCGCTTCACGCAGGCGGGTTCCGAGGTCTCGACCCTTCTCGGTCGCATGCCGTCCGCCGTCGGTTACCAGCCGACCCTCGCGGACGAGATGGGCATGCTGCAGGAGCGGATCACCTCGACGCGGGGTCGATCCATCACCTCGCTCCAGGCGATCTACGTCCCCGCCGACGACTACACCGACCCGGCGCCGGCCACCACGTTCGCGCACCTCGACGCCACCACGGAGCTGTCCCGCTCGATCGCGTCGAAGGGCATCTACCCCGCGGTGGACCCGCTCACCTCGACCTCCCGGATTCTCGAGCCGGGCATCGTCGGGGAGGAGCACTACCGGGTGGCGCAGCAGGTCATCCAGATCCTGCAGAAGTACAAGGAGCTGCAGGACATCATCGCCATCCTCGGTATGGACGAGCTCTCCGAGGAGGACAAGGTCACCGTTCAGCGTGCCCGTCGCCTCGAGCGCTTCCTCGGCCAGAACTTCCTGGTCGCCGAGAAGTTCACCGGCCAGGTCGGCTCGGTCGTCCCGCTGTCGGACACCATCGAGGCCTTCGACAAGCTGTGCAAGGGCGAGCTGGACCACCTCCCGGAGCAGGCGTTCAACGGTATCGGCGGTCTGGACGACGTCGAGGCGGCCGCCAAGAAGCTCTCGGGGAAGTGACCGCTGACCATGGCTGACATCGAGGTCGAGTTCGTCACGGTCGAGCGTCGTTTCTGGTCCGGTACCGCCACCATGGTGGTCGCCAAGACCACCGAGGGCGAGATCGGAATCCAGTCCGGGCACGAGCCGCTGCTCGGCGAGCTGGACGCCGGTGGCACCGTGACGGTCTACACGGACGAGGGCAAGAAGGTCGCCGCGGTGCAGGGCGGGTTCCTCTCCGTGACGGCGAACAAGGTCAGCATCCTCGGCGAGACCGCGGAGTGGTCGGAGTCCATCGACCGCGGCGAGGCCGAGCGCGCGCTGTCCGAGGCAGGCGACGACCAGGCGGCTGCCGCAGCCGCACGCGGTCGGCTCCGCGCGGTCGAGAAGGCCGGCGCCTAGCAGTACGGAACGGTCCGCCCGTGACCTGACGGCCGCGGCCACCGGAAGGGGTTGAGCAGATGGCGATCACCGGGATCATTCTCGGTGTCGTCGTGCTGCTCGTCCTCGCCCCGGTGGTCGCGGCCGTCGTCTATCGACTGGTGGTCGTGCGCAGGGACTCCACCTCGGTCCTGGTCAAACGGGACGGGGGAGACGCGTGGCGTCACGGAGCCGTCCGCTACTCCGACACCGACCTGGCGTTCTACCGGTTGTTGAGCGTGAGGTTCGGGGCTGACGTCCGTCTCGACCGCAGAAGCCTCGAGTTGGGTCCCCGTCGTCAGCCGACGGGGCACGAACTCGACGTCGCCGAGTCGGGGGAGCTCATCGTGTCCTTCTCCGGCCACGATCGCAGGGGTGGGATCAGGGAGGGCGAGATCTGCGTGGGGCCCGCCGAGCTGACCGCACTGCTGGCGTGGGTGGAGGCCTGCTCGACCGATCAGGTCCGCTCTCCGGCCCGCCGTCGGCGCTGACAGCCCTACAGGGCCCTGAGGGCCGTCCGGCACATCCCGATTCCAGGAGGAACCGTGCGTCTCGTCGTCGCCACCTGTCAGGTCGACTACGTCGGCCGTCTGACGGCCCACCTGCCCATGGCACCCAGGCTGCTGCTGGTCAAGGCGGACGGGTCCGTCAGCGTGCACGCCGACGACCGCGCGTACAAGCCGCTCAACTGGATGACGCCACCCTGTTCGTTGGTCGAGCAGGAGCACCCGGATGACCCCGGACACCAACTCTGGGTTGTCGAGAACAAGGCCGGCGAACAGCTCCGGATCACGCTCTCCGAGGTCCACCACGACTCCCGGCACGAGCTCGGTGTGGACCCCGGGCTGGTGAAGGACGGTGTCGAGGCTCATCTCCAGGAGTTGCTGGCCGAACACATCGAGACCCTGGGGCCGGGATACAGCCTGATCCGCCGCGAGTACATGACCGCGATCGGTCCGGTCGACATCCTGGGGCGGGACGCCGACGGCGTCACCGTGGCGGTCGAGATCAAGCGTCGAGGCGAGATCGACGGCGTGGAGCAACTCACGCGGTATCTGGAACTGCTCAATCGCGACCCGCTGTTGTCTCCGGTCAGCGGGGTGTTCGCCGCCCAGGTGATCAAGCCGCAGGCCCGGACCCTCGCCGAGGACCGCGGCATCCGGTGCGTGACCCTCGACTACGACTCTCTCCGTGGGATCGAGTCGACGGACCTGCGGCTGTTCTGAGGGCGGGGACCGGGTGCCGAGACGTCACAGACGCGCGGGGACGGGCCGTCCGGCGCCCCGGCGGGAGGGGCCGGGTGGCGGTGCGCTCGAATCCGGCCCGTCGGGTGACCCGGATGACTACCACGTCCGGCGCGTCCCCGGATCGCGCGCCGGTAAGGACTACCGTTGCCCGGGATGCGACCAGGTGGTCCCCGCCGGGACCCCACACGTGGTGGCGTGGCCGGACAGGCCGGGGGGCGACGACGAGCGCCGCCACTGGCACAGCGGATGCTGGTCCGGGAGGGGCAGCCGGGGTCTCACCCGTCGTTGGAGCTGAGCCGTGGGTCGACGAGCCCCGGGTCGGCGGGCATGACCGCATCGTCGTCCGGGCGGCCGGGAATGGGCTCCAGCCTGGCACGGATCGCCGCCAGATCGGCCAGGACGCGCTCTCGGACCGACCGCAGTTCCTCGGTGTGTCGACGCGCCGTCGAGACCAGCGATGCAGCCTCGGCCGCGGCGCGGTCGACCGTCTCGCGGGCCTCGTCCTCGGCCTGACGTCTCACGGCGTCCGCCGCGGCGACCGATGCC
>NZ_JAALEF010000079.1:0-6317 GCF_014145245.1 Dietzia sp. B44
TCCTCACACTCCATGAATCAGCGGGGTTAAGCGCTAATCGAGGCGGCTTGAGGATAAAGCAAACGGGCACCGCTCATCCGCTAACTATTCGCATTCCCGATCTCGAATAGGGGACCGCGACCGACCATACCTAGCGACCACATCTATTGTGGTGATGAACGCCTGAAATCGACGCGCAGCCGGCAGCGGCGCGCTATCGATTCGGTCGCCCAGGTTGCAAAGAACGGATTGTGGCGGCACTGAGTCGGGTGCGCCTAGAGAGAAGTTGTCGCTTTCTTTCAATCCCGGGTCGGGGAGTTAACTGCCGGGCTGTTCGGCATTCTCGTTCTCAGCGTCAAGTGGCGCGTATACGTCATCATCGCGAATTTCCAGATACGGCCGAAAGGCTGGATGAACGCGGTAGTGAAGCGGCCTGCCAAACCTGTCCGATAACCGCCGTGCCGCAAGCAGTTTCTTCCTCGCCTCTGACTCTCCTTCAACATACACAAATCGGCTATTGGAGGTCTCGACGCCCAGGAAGCTCGTGCGAATAAGCCAGTCTCTGATGTCGTCTGGATTTGGGCGCGTTGCGAGGATTGTTGACAAGGTCTCCTCTGGCACGGTTGAATCCAAACCCGCGAACTCGAAAAGTAGCTCTTCTAGGTCGAAGCCTTGCGCTTCACTCTCAACAAGAAGTGCTTCGACTGCAAACCTTGAGTATCTCCCTTCGGCGTGTATTAAATCCTGGGACAAGACGGTATCGTGCCGCCGATTGATTGCTGTTGTTAGCGCTGCGTTTCCTAGGAACACTAAGTCGCGGGGACGCGGCAGGGCCCGCCATAGGAAATAATCACGGGTTGGTTGGCTATGGACCTCTGGCGCGAAGAGTTCTGACCAAAGGCCTGATGGGTCGCTCTTCTTGCCTGACCGGTTGGCAACGTACCGATCCTCCAAGACCCGGATGAGAAGTTCTTCGTCGTCCCACTGTATTGACATCGAGTTAATTTTATCTGGCTCGCGAGCGAATGTGGACATCACATCGTAGATGTCAGTTCGCAAAAAGGCGGTGAGTGTCAAGTTGACAGGCGGTTGGCCGCTCTTGGACTTTGCCAGCAACTCCCTCAGCTTTCCCGATGAAATAAGCAAAGACAGGAGAAATCTAGAGAGCTTCTCGAAGTCAACTCCGCGCTCCCAGGTCTTATCCAAATTGTCGATAAGAACGGCTACTCTATCGTACTTGTGAATCGAGTTTCTGAGAGGTCCCATTAAACTAACTTGCCATCGGTTCCGTAGTCCGTCAGCCGCGGCCATCATTTCGGTCTGGCTGTGGTTCGAATGACGCAACGAGTCCACAATCACTTCGTCAAGTCGGGTCGAAAGATCACTTTCAGGGTCTATTCCAAGCGACTCTACCCTTTCGGATAATGCTGCAATGTCAGCGTCCGCACCAAGTCCCGCAGGCAAGTCTTTGGCGTGCGATATTGCACGCAATGCAACTTCGGTCAAGAGGAGGTAGCACCAAAGGTTGAGAAGAAAGTACTCACGCTTAGAACTGTCATCGAATCGCTCTAAGGCAGACGTCAATGCAGAAAGATCGTAAGAGCTTGGTTTGATGGGAACTACCAGAATTCTGCGGTCAGTCCTCAGTTCTTTCACTGACTGAATCATCGTAGCAGTCTTGCCGGTTCCTTTTCGGCCGACGAACACGCTTGCCCTTCCAGCCAAAACTGCCTCGAACTCATTAGTGGGAACAAAATAGTCGGCCAGTTCCTGCCGCTCCGATTCTGCGACGTACTCCCCAAAAGTCCGGATCGGCAACTCGATTTCTAGCTTAAGTCGGCCGAGACGCCTCTTTGATCCTTCGGGGGTCGGTAGATTGTCTAGCCAATTTTTGACGTGCTCTGTAAGTTCGGTTGTTGACGAGTACGCAAAAAGGAGATCCTTGTAATCTAGGGGCGTCTCGTATCCTTCTTCCGCCACCATAAGAAGGGGTAGGTCGAACCCGTGCACGATGCCTGCCAGCAGTGCGAGTCGACTATTGTAGTTTTCCGCTAGGGTGCGAGTCGGTTTTATGAAGTGCAGAATTGCAGCTGAGGACCTATAAATTAGTTTCACGTAGTGGCCCAGGGGTCCAAGGCTGAGTTCGTCTTCGGCCGCCAGTAATTGCAGGTGGGTGTTGCGGTTAAGTAGTTGTTCTAGCCGCTCGGCGGCATGAAATTTGTGAGGGGACCCTGGTGCAAATACTGCATTTTCTTCTCTTGATAATGCCCCAGCTAGTAAAACATCAAGAAGCGGGTGCTCGTCAGAGGCGGCGAGTTCTGATACCTTGTCTGCCAACTTCTGAGGGTTTCCTCCGTAGTTGATTCGCCCTATTGTATCTGTAAATTCGAGTTTGGACCACGACTTTACGGCTTCATTGTCAGTTTCGTCAATGGCTAGAAATAGATGTTTCCGCCTCGCGAGAGCGTACCCAGCTTCAAATAGTACATTGGGATTGCTGGAACTTACCTCAGCTATGCATGCATCGCGGCCATCGATATCCTCGAGGATGGCGTCGATTATTAGTCGACCTTCGATCCTTAGATCTTCCCAAGAGCGTGCGACAACGCCTCTTGAGTCGCAGTTGCCGACCGCGGTCCGAATCGCCTCTGCGCGAAGTCTTGGCTTCCCCGCGTAAGCGAAAAAGAATGAGTGACCATAGTGGGTGGGCATCTAATAATGTTCTCACGGGATCGGCTGTTGTGCCTAGTAAAGTGTGCAAGTAATTGCCAATGAATGGATCTAGCGCCCCGAGTGCCAGAGGCGCCTCGTCGCCTAGCTCCCCGCCCGGGACCGCCGGCGGTCCAGTGAGCGCATGACCTGGGACGCGCTCGCGCCGTGGAGCATCAGGGAGGCGATGATGACCAGCGACACCGCCGGCCACAGGGACCAACCGTCCTCCTTGGGGAAGTACCCCATCGCGTAGCAGAGGTAGAACAGCGAGCCCACGCCGCGGACGCCGAACACCGACACCACCATGCGCTCGTCTCGGCGGAGTTTGCGGTCCCCCAGGAGCGAGATCCAGGCGGTGAGCGGCCGGATCACCAGTAGGACGCCGGCCGCCACCGCCACACGGGTCCACTGCAGGCGTGGAAGCGCGTCCGAGACGAACGAGGCGCCGATCACTAGAAGGACCAGCAAGGTGAGCAAGTGCTCGGTGTACTGCACGAACTCGTGAAAGTGCTCGTGCTTCTCGTCGTCACGCTCGGACGCGCGGACCCCGAGCGCCGCGCAGAACACGGCGAGGAAGCCCCAGCCGCCCAGCAGCTCGCCGACGCCGTAGGCCAGCAGGAGCGTGGCCACGGCGGCGGCGGGTTCGGCGAATCCCACGAGTCGGTGGTCTCCCACGCGCACCCGGTAGACCGCGGCCCCGATAAGGCGGCCGAGGAGGTAGCCCACCACCGCGCCGATGACCGTCTTGCCCACCAGGTCCCACGCCACCCAGCCCAGGAGCCACTCGCCGGGATCCCCCTTGGTCGCCAGGTAGATGGCGAGGTACACGAAGGGGAACGCGAGGGCGTCGTTGAGCCCGGCTTCCGAGGTCAGGGCGAAGCGGGCCTCGTCGTGCTCGTCGTCGACCTTCTCCCCGGAGCTCGGGCCCTCCACCTGCACGTCGGAGGCCAGGACCGGGTCGGTCGGGGCGAGCACCGCCCCGAGTAGCACGGCGACCGCGGGGGTCAGCCCCAGCACCCACCACCCCAGCACCGCCACTCCCGCGATGGACAGGGGCATGCCGATCGCCAGCAACCGCCACGTGGTGGTCCACCCGCGCAGGCTCAGCGGACGGTCCAGGGCCAGGCCCACGCCGAAGAGCGCCACGATCACGGTGATCTCGGCCATCCGCTCGGCCAACTCCGCGTGCTCGATCACGTCGACGAGCTGCGACTCGGTGGGCATCAGCCAGCCGATGACCATGCCCACGCCCACCACCACGATCGGCGCGGACAGCACCCGCTCGCGGAGCAGGCGCGGAAGGAACGACCCGATGAGCAGGGCCGCGCCGATGACCGCGAACATCAGGTCGGTATTGGGCGCGCAGTGAGTCTGGTCGCCTCCGGGTCCCCTGCGCCACCGCTGGCGTCAGCGCCCGGCGGTCTTCATCTGCCGAGTCCGATTGCTTACCCCCGCCGCGCCCCCGGCGGCCTTCCTCGCCACCCCCCGCGACTCTGTTCACGAAACGAACGACGACGGGCCGGACTCCCTGGTGGGAATCCGGCCCGTCGCTGGTCGTGCAGGAGGGGTCAGCCAGGTGCGATCACGCCGTGGCGGACCGGGCTGCGCCCTTCTCGCTCGAATCGCCCGCGGTGGACAGCTGACCCGAGGAGTTCTCCAGGTGGGCGCGGACGAACCACTGGAACTTCTCCAGCTCGGCGGTCTGGCCGATGAGGATGTCCTCGGTCACCGGGTCCACCTCGCCGGCCACGGCGATGGCCTTGCGGTGATCGCCGATCATCCCGTCGTACACCTTGTCCAGGGCACCGAGGTGCGCCTGCGCGGTGTCGCGGCCCAGCGAGTAGTCGTCCCACGACCGGTGGTCGGCGTTGGCGCCCATCGTGCCCACCGGCGAGCCGCCCAGGGTGGCAATGCGCTCGGCCAGCACGTCGGCGTAGCCGCGGACCAGCTCGACCTGCGGATCCAGCATCTCGTGGACCGAGATGAAGTTGGGGCCCACCACATTCCAGTGCACGTGCTTGAGGGTCAGGTGCAGGTCGTTGCACGCCGTGAGTCGCTTCTGCAGCGTCTCGGCGAGCGTCGAGGAGTCAGCATTGGACAATCCGGGAACAGTGAATTCAGGCATGCCTCGAACCTAGCGCCGCCGTCCGGACCGTGCGACCGCTCGACCCGCCATGCAGGTCAGGACCCATGAGCCAGGTCACATGCCATCGCCGCATGTGACCGGAACCGACCGAGCCCGCCTGCGCACCCCGCCGTAGATCACTTGGTGGGTGATGAGCCGTTGGAGCACCACATCGGACGCCGGGCCGAGCACCGAGCCCCAGCGGCGCCTCGGGGGCCGGTAGTTGCGCAGCGTGCCGCCCTCGAGGTGGGCACGGATGTTGCGTGCGACCAGCAGGTGTCCTCGGTCGCGGGCGGAGGTGCGCAGCGGGTCGGTGGCGGCCACGTCGCCGACGGTAGGGACGGAAAGAAGATGGCGTTCTACAACTCCATTTGAAATGGCACGAACCCGCGGTCGTCGAATGTCCCACCGCCGTAGCGGCGAGGAAACTGCATCCTTATGCGAAGTTTGGAGCGACCCGAAAACTAAAGTAAAGGGCATGCTGAAATCCGCCACGAACCGACCCATTCATTTCCTCATAGCCAACCAGCATGCCTCCGGGTGAAAGAAAATCATCTCCCAAAATTGGGTAGCCACTGTCGGGGTGGGCATTATTCTCGATAAGTGCCGAGTTCGGTATATAGTTTAGCCTGAAAGGTCGATTCGACGTGAAGTTCACCCCGTCCCAGATAGAACTGGGGAACGCGGTCTCAGAACTGACAGTCGCGCTAGTTGCCACAGTTCGGCCTACGCAGTGCGGTAAGGAAACAGAGACTCGAGTACCAGTTGAGACAAAGTCCTCCTCGTCGGGTGAACTATTTCGAAGATAAACCCTCAGAAGATACTCGTGACCTTCGAGAACTTCTAGACTGCTACTCCAAATTGCTGGCCCGTTGACGTCTCGAGCGCCATGAAAACTGCGCTCGTCTCCGATGTTCGGATTGTTTCGATCGGCGTTGAGTGCTGGCCACCCTAGTGATGTCGGACCAGCGACTGTTGGCCTATCGGGTCCCCATCCAGTCAATTGCGCACGCGCCATTTTTGAACAGCCAAGATGCTCGGGTGCTGGCTGCGCTTCGGATCCTCCTATTGAGGGCAGGTAATTGTTCACGACTGGCGGCGGGGACTTTGATGGGTCACGGGAAAATTCCAGAGCTAGAGATAGGATTGCAGTGAGGGCAGCGACAACCGCGATAACGGTGGTTGCTGTAATAGATTGCAGCTTTTCGGAGACGGAATTCTTCTTCTTTTTCATGGTCATGGCAGAACTATTCTTACTCGGGAGTGGTAGAAGTATGGATACGTGAGTTGCCGGCTTTCTCGTACCGATGCACTTTGGACACAGTTACCGCCCCCGCCTGCGCACCCCGCCGTAGATCACTTGGTGGGTGATGAGCCGTTGGAGCACCACATCGGACGCC
Organism: Dietzia sp. B44; assembly: GCF_014145245.1. Classification (NCBI taxonomy): domain Bacteria; kingdom Bacillati; phylum Actinomycetota; class Actinomycetes; order Mycobacteriales; family Dietziaceae; genus Dietzia; species Dietzia sp. B44. Next base: position 6,217 of record NZ_JAALEF010000079.1, read on the forward strand.
GGGGCGGGGACGCGGACACCCCGGCCGGGCGGGGTAAAGACGATGAGTCCGTCGCGCAGCGGGCCTAGCACCGATCCCCAGCGGCGCCTCGGGGGCCGGTA
>NZ_JAALEF010000079.1:6432-10134 GCF_014145245.1 Dietzia sp. B44
CGCCACATCACCGACCGCAAAGACGTCACCGTGCCCGACCACTCGCAGGGTTGGCTCCACGAGCACGAACCCTCGGTCGTCGAGCATCTCCGCGGGCAGCCAACCCGTGTTGGGCGAGACGCGGCCGATCGCCCAGATCACTACATCCGCTGTGGTCGGTGCCTGACCCGTCTTCCAGCTCACAGGGGCGCTGGTGAGGTCGTCGTCGTCGATCTTGTTGTTGCTCGCAACGTCACCGCCACCTCCACCAGCACCGCCCCCCGCCGGCAGGTCCGCGCGGTGACCGGGATGCAGGCCGACGCCGAGGCTTTCCAAGCGTGTGCGCACCCGGTCCCAGACGCGATGGTGGTGATGGGGGAGCGCGCGGTCGCCAGGGAAGTAGACGTCCACGGTCTTGGTGGGCCAGCGTTCGGCCACCTGCGCCGCCGAGCTCAGGGCCGCCGCGCCGCCGCCGATGATCGCCACCGTCCGTGATGCCGCGATGCGTTGGTGGGGGAGGGAGATGTCGGCGTCGACGCCGCGGGAGTCCCTGAGGGTGGGGTGGCGCCAGAACCCATTGGTCACCCCGGTGGCGACGACTAGGGCGTCGTACGGCTCCTCGACCACCGAGCTCTCACCGGCTGAACCCTCACCCGCAGCGCCGTCCGCAAGGGTCACGCGCACGGTCCGGTTCTCGGTGTAGAGGGCGGTCGCGCTGCCGTGCACGATGCGGACGTGGTCGAGGCCCCGGAACCTGCTGTAGGCGATGCGGTAGTCGCGCGTCCACGCCTCCGGCCGTGCCAGCCGCAAGCCCAGCTCCTGGCCGCTGACGAACTCCGGCTTGGCGGTGATGCCCACCACGTCGCCGTGCCTGCGGAGCGCAATCGCGGTGAGGACCCCGGTATCCCCGAGGCCCACCACGACGATCCGGGGGCGGCTCACGCGGAGGTCGTGGTCCGGCTCTTCTCCTGCGGGCGCTTCTTGGGCGGGCGCGGGATGAACAGCGACACTCGCTCCACCACGCGCGCGTACTCGGGCCGCCGCTCCAGGCTCCGCTGCTCCATCATCGGGATGCTCACGGCGAGGAACATCGCCAGCATGGCAAAAGTGCCCACAAACACCCACCACGCACCGGGCCAGGCTGCAAGGCCGAACAGACCCATGGAGAACCAGATCCCGCATTCGCCGAAGTAATTCGGGTGCCGGGACCACGACCACACGCCGGTGTCCATGACCTGCCCTGGCGTCCGGGTGGCGATGAAGCGGTGCATCTGCAGGTCGGCGATCGTCTCCAGGGCCAGCGCAGCCAGGCCGACGCCAAACGCCACGAAGTCCAGCCACCCGAGCGGTTCACCGGCCCTGGTCGCCACCACGTAGACGGGGATGAGTCCGGCGAAGACCTGCAGGGTCGGGAAGACGTGGATGCCCATGAGGTCGGCCACGAACTCGAACCGCCCGGCCCGCTCGCGGACCATCGGGTAGCGCCAGTCCTCGTGATGCATGCCGGGGAAGGTGCGGACCCAGTTGATGGTCAGGCGCACCGCCCAGGCCAGCAGCACGATCATCATGAGCCACCAGCGGACGTCGTTCACGCCCGCGTCGGCGGCGATCCACCAGTAGAACGCCAGCAGCGGCGGGATGACCGACCAGAAGGCGTCGTAGAAGGTGGAGTTCCCGTAGAAGCGGCTGAACGCGAAGATCACGACGGTCGCGATGAGGTCGGCGATCAGGCCGTCCAGCCACAACTGGCCGCTGTCGAGGCCCCACAGCAGCCACGCCAACCCGGCGCCGATGGCGATGATGTAAGCGATCCCGATCCGCAGCAGTGACGCGCCTTGACTCATGTCAGGCAGAGTAATGACCGTTCTGCGCTCGGGCCTGCCGAACGGTGAGATGCGGTGTGGCGCTGGTGGGGTGTGGCCGTGAGCGCCACCTGCTGGGCGAGGCCGCGTCCGCCCACCCCGGGTGACCGGGGGAGGGCCCGCGCTGGGTGTGCCCACTCGTAGACTGGTCGCATGTGACGGATTCCGGGAAAACCCACCTGGGGAAACGTGATCAGGTGTGACCCCGCGGCGGGTGGTGCCCGGTGGCGGTGACGTGGCGGGCGGCGTTCACCGACGCGCCGACTACGGCCGTGTGGTCAGCCCAGGCCGAACAGCCTTCCTGCAAGTCCCAGCGCCATGAGCAGGACGATCAGCACGATGATCCCCAACAGCACGTAGATCCCGATGCGGGACCCGGACTTGGTCGGGCTCTGCCCGGTGCGTGCGCTGTCCGAGGCCAGGGACGTGGAATCCGAGTCCGGCGTCTGCGGTCCCGTGGGCGAGCCGCCGGCGTCGAGGTCGGGGGACTCGCTGGGATCCGGGTCTGGTGGGAGGGAGTTGGCCATGCCCCACTTTTGCACGAGCGTCGCTCGACCTGCCCGCGGGTATGCCGGCGCGGGTAGGGCCGGCGGGGACTTGAGTAACGGTTGTGCTGCCGCCGGAGGGGCAGGTCGGAGGCGGTCGCGCTGGGGTTCCAGACCGTCCCCGACTTTCGCTCGCCGACCTGGCCCGACGGTCCGGTTCCGCCGCAACTGCATCCGGACTTCTATGTGGATCGCCTACTTCGAGCCGGCCGGGGGCAGGGGGCGCGGCCGGCCGCGAGGTTAGGCCGATGCGCCTCGTGGTGGCGTCCCCGCGCCGGCGCATGAATCTGTCCCATCACACGCTCGTGCGGCGAGTGGTCAGAGCCGTCGGATTTCGTCTCGCTGGACCACCTGAACTTAAGCTGGGAAAACGTGAGCGGGATCGACCCCTCGGCGGGTGCGGCGGATCGGGCGGCTGCGCCCGGCGCCGAACCGCCTCCCGCCGAGCTGCCGCCGGCTGAACCGAGCCCGCCGCGTGCTCGCTCGTCGAGAAGCGAGAACCTCAGTAGCGTCCCGCCGGCACCAGTCGCTCAGGCTGTGCCTCCAGGTAGTCGAGCGCGTTGTCGTCGTAGGTGAGGACCAGGGCCACGGCGTTGGCGATGAGCAGCACCCAGGCCGACCACAGCGTCGGGTCGTACAGCACGGCCAGCAGGGAGACGCTCGCGGCGGTCGTCAGCAGCGCCCGGCTCCAGCGAGCGCCGTCACGGAGCTTCACGGCGGCCACCACCTGCACCACCATGGCGGCGAACAGTCCGGTCGCGAGGATCCAGCCGTACCAGCCGAGCGCCTCGGCCCCGCCAGCCTCGGCGCCGCCAAAGCCCGCCCCGCCGCGACCGGCCTCACCGACACTCAATCCCGCGACCAGCGCCAGAATGTTGCTTCCGGTGACAAGGCTGGCGATGGTGACCGTGGTGAACAGGCCACAGAACACCCAGATCCAGGATGCGATCGAGACGGAGAGCGGTCGGCTCACGTACGGACCTCTCGGGTCGGCGGTCGCACCCTCGTGGAGCGACTCGGACAAGATGCGCCTATCGTCTGACGAGATAGACAGGTGTCGATAGAGTGCGGCACACCTGATTTTTGGTGTGGTGCAGTGGTGCTCGGTTCCCGGGTTCTTCCCGTGGCTCCGTGCGCTCGTCGCGCCCTCACGCGGACGTGGTGCCCCTCAGCGCCCCGACGCGGCCGGACTGGAGGTGGATCTGGTGCCCGCGTGGAGAAAGGCCCGGGCGGTGCTGCGTGCGGACACCGTGGCCCGCGCGGTCGCGCTGTGCGTCGACACCCGGCGCGGTGTGCTGGTGGTGGGGCCGCCGGGC
>NZ_JAALEF010000080.1:0-21223 GCF_014145245.1 Dietzia sp. B44
CGGCCGGACGGGTGCCCTGCCGCGGCCGCGAGTACCCCCGCCAGTCCCGGGTTCGCCGCACACACCCTCTCCACCGCCACCACCGCGTCCTCGAGGTCCAGATCGCCGGCCAGGTCCCGGCAGGTGCGCAGCGGGGTGGTGACCCGAAGACCGCCCAGCTCGGTGACGGCGGCCGGTGGCATCGCACCGTAGCGGTAGACCCGTCCCGCGCGGGACCGACGGGTGGCCGGCAGCCAGATCTCGGGCATCGCATCTGCCGGGACGGAGTCGTCACCCCACAACAGTGCGGCGCTGCGCCCGCGCAAGACCCCCTCGGGCCAGGTCCGCGCCAGCGCCAGGCTGCGCAAACGGAGGTCGTCGACCTGGTCGTCCCGGCGGTAGAGCCCGTGCCAGATCCGTACGTAGCGGCCACGGTCTCGTGGATCAGGGACGGCTGCGGCGAGTTCGGCAGTGGTCAACGGGCCCGGCGGCAGCCCGCAGGGGCTCTTCGGGAAGTGACCGTGAACGGCGGGGGCGCTCTCGATGCAGGCCTGAACGTCGGTGCTCGGCCCGCGGACCGGAGTGGGAGTGTCCATGCCGGACACAGTGCAGCACGTGGCAGTCGGATCCGGACCGCGGACGTGCGGCCGGGGAGGTCCCTGTGGACAGACTGAAGCTGTGGATGACGGCCGGTTCTGTCGCCACGGGACCCGCGAGTCTTACCGGTGTCAAGAACGTGTGACCGGCACGAAGCGCCACACCAGGAGCGCGAGCAACGACAGCACCGTGACCACGGTGGCCACCGCCGAGAGGCCTCCCATCGCAAACGCGAGCGGGCCGACCAGACCCCCGAATCCACCGATGAAGAAGACGATGAAACTGAAAGCGGTGTTGAGCTGGGCAGAGTGCTCGGGAGATGTGGACAGAGCCTGCACCTGGTTTCCGGACAATGCAGACTGATTCGCCCACGTCGAGAAGAACAGAGCCAGCCCGAAGAGCACCGGGATGTCGTGGGTCAGGAAGATCGCTCCCGAGGACAGCGAGAGGATTACCAGGAACACACCGGTCATCCGGCGTGCTCCGTATCTGTCGATCAATCGGCCGGACATCGGTGTCACCAGCCCCGCGACGAGGCCCACCAGCCCAAACATCCCGGCCTGGGTGACCGACCATGACAACGGCGGTGCGGTGAGGTGCAGGACCATCACCGCCCACACCGAGTTGAACGCCCCGAGACCGAGGGACTGGGTGAAGGCGGCCCTGAGCAGGACCGGGTTGCCGCGAGCACTCTTCAGTGCTGCGGACATCAACGACACGTGCGACAGTGCGCTGCCGACGGGCGGGACTGCCCGGCGGAGTGCCCACAATGCCGCGGGGAGCGCCAGGACGACCAGGAGGGCACACGCGACGATGGTCCCTCGCCAACCGACCCAGTCCGTGGACGCACTCGCGAGCGCCCTCCCGCCGAACAAGCCGACGAGGAGGGAGCCCACGAGAACGGAATTGGTCGCACCTCTCTGCCCGGGGGCACACATCCGGTTGGCCGCCGGGATGATGACCTGCGCCAGATTCCCCACCACCCCGACGGCGAAGAACGCTGCGGTGGCCGCGATGACGCTGTGGGAGAGTGCCGCCAGTAGCAGCGCCACGGTGAGCACGATCGCCTGAACAGTCACCTGTGTCGATGAGCGGACGCGGGTTCCGAACGGGATGAGGACGAGGATCCCGACGGCGTAGCCGAGCAGGGCGCTCGCCGCGATCAGTCCCGAGGTGTGATGCGACACACCGAAATTCGTCGAGATGTCCGTCAGCAGCGCCTGTGGAATGTAGACGATACTGGCGGAGATTCCGCAGAAGACGGCGAGGGCGAAGAGGCGTAGAGGCGTTATTCGCCTCTGTGGCTGTGTGGACATCGTCCGATTCGTCTCGTGCCCGTAAGGGCGGTGCTCACGCCGCCACTGCGGCCTTGCCCACTGCGGGCTTCTTCTTGTGGAAGTCGGTCACCGACTGGAACGCGTGCGCCGCCCGGACGAGGAGATGCTCCGAGAGGTCCCCGCCGCACAGCTGGAAGCCGATCGGTGTGCCCCTGTCGGTGAAGCCACCGGGCAGCGTGATGGTCGGGGTACCGCTGACGTCCATAGGGGCAGTCGGTACCAACAGACCCGCCAGGAGTTCGGGGGAGGTACCGAGCTCGGCCATCGTCTCGATCGTCGGCGACGCGAAACCCGCACCGGGCAACAGCACCAGGTCGATGTCCTGGAATGTCCGCTTCAGTCGCCCGGTGAACGCGCGCCGCCGCGACAGGAGCGTCTGGTAGTCGACCGCGCTGAGCCCACGTCCGGTCTCGATGAGATGCGCCAGCGCCGGGCCGTACTCGCTCGACCGTGCCGGATACGTGGCGGCGTGAGCGGCCGCGGTCTCGACCGCGCACAAGGTCTCCCAGTCCGCGCTGATGGCGGCGAGGTCCGGAAGCTCGATGCTGTACACACGCCAACCGAGAGACTCCACCACTCCCACGACACCGGCCAACATCGCCTGGGTCGGCTCGTCGAACGTCGCCGTCAGGTCCCAGTCGATTCCGACGCTTGGCGCCCGGTCCAACCGCAGGTCTCCGGAGTAGTCCGGCACCGGCGCCGACACCGTGGTCGGATCGTGGGGATCCTCGCCGGCGATCGCCGACAGCACGACGCCCGCGTCCCGCGCACTGCGCGTCATCGGACCGATGTGGTCCAGGCTCTCGGCCAGCTCGAAGACGCCGTACCGGCTCACCCGCCCCCAGGTCGGCTTGATGCCCGTCACTCCGTTCTGCGCGGAGGGCAGCCGTATGGACCCGCCGGTATCCGAACCGAGCGAGGCGTAACAGAGGCCGGCCGCGGTGGCGACCCCCGAACCACTCGAACTCGATCCCGTCCACGTGTCGGCGTCCCATGGGTTGACCGGGGTCGGGAGAGCCGGATGATGCTCTGCGTATGCGCCCTCGGTCATCCGTAACTTCCCGGTGATGACGGCGCCGGCCTCCTTCAGCCTGCGCACCACGGTGGCGTCCCACCGGGGAACGAAATCGGTGTGGATGGTTCCACCGGCGGCGGTGGGAGTTCCCGCTGTGTAACAGAGGTCCTTGACCGCGACCGGGACCCCGTGCAATGGACCGCGGTAGTTCCCCGCCGCGATCTCGGCGTCGGCCGCACGCGCGGCCTCCAGGGCGGCGTCGCCGCTGACGATCGCGTAGCTCTGGAGCCTGCCGTCATGGGCTTCGATGCGCTCGAGGATTCCCTGGGTCACCTCCACGGAGCTGACCTGCCGACCGCGGATGAGCTCCGCGACCTCGGTGAGCTCGAGGAGCGCCAGCTCTCCGCCGGTGCTCATGGCGCCCTCTTCAGCGGTGCCAGGGTGCCGATGTGGTCGGTCGCGGTCTCGTAGACCGACGCCACGCGAAGCACGTCACCCTCACAGAACGGCTTTCCGATCACCTGCGCACCGAGCGGCAGACCACCGTCCGCCGAGTATCCGACGGGCATCGAGAGGGCCGGGAGTCCGGTGAGGTTGCCCGGCGCGCACACCCGGCTGTACGCCGTCGTCGCTCCCTCGATGTCGTCCGGGGCCCATTCGAAGACCGGATCGTCCGCGCTCACCGCGGGCCCGGGGAGGGTGGGTGCCAGCAGGACGTCGATGTCGGCGTACATCTCGCGCCAGCCCTGTTGCATGAGAGTCCGCGTGCGCAGTGCGTTGATGTAGCTCGTGGCCAACACTCCCTCGCCGACCTCGAGGAGGGTCCGGACCTCGTCGGTGAACAGGTCCGGGGTCTCGCGCAGTGCCTCCTGATGGTAGGCGCCCGCCTCGGCGAGCATGATGGTCCACGCGGTGGACAGCACCTTGTCCGCGAGCGGGATCTCGACTTCGACCAACTCCGCACCGAGGCCCTCCAACACGTGTGCGGCGGCCATCGACGCCTCCCAGATCTCGGTCTGCACCCGCTCGTTGTAGAAGTTCGTCGGGATGCCGATGCGAGTGCCCTCGACCGATCCGCCGAGATCGGGGGTCCAGTCGGGAACCGGCCTGTTGACGCTCGCGGGATCGCGTCGGTCGTAGCCCGACATCGCCGCCATGACGAGCGCGGCCTCCCGGACGTTGCGGGTGAGCGGTCCGACGTGGTCGAGGGACCAGGACAGCGACGCGACCCCCACACGAGGGGCGCGGCCGTAGGTCGGCTTGATGCCGACCGTGCCGCAGACCGAGGCCGGGATGCGGATCGAACCGCCGGTGTCGGAGCCGAGCGCGACGGTGACGCCTCCGGAGGCGATCGAGGCCCCGGAGCCCCCGCTGGATCCGCCGGGGACTGTGGAGATGTCCCACGGGTTCCGGGTGGTGGGGGTGGTCGCGCCGAACGCGAACTCGTGGGTGTGGGTCTTGCCGACGATCACCATTCCGGCTGCGGTGAGCTTCTGCACGCTCGCACTGTCAGCATCGGGGATGTAGTCGGCGCGGACGTCCGAACTGGAGGTGGTGAGGATCCCTCGGGTGTCGTACAGGTCCTTCACGCCGAGGGGGATCCCGTGCAGTGGTCCCTTGTACTTTCCGGCGGCGATCTCCTTCTCGGCCACCCGCGCCTGCTCGAGCGCCAGGTCCTCGGTGATGGTCGCATAGGCGTGGATGTCGGGCTCGACCTCGCGTATCCGCTTGAGCGACGACTCCGTGAGCTCGACCGGTGAGAGCTCTCTCGAGGCGATCTTGTCCGAGGCCTCGGTGAAGGTGAGTTCGTACGGTTCCATGGCTCTCAGTTCCAATCTGCGTTGAAGGCGGTGGCCGGAGGGGTCTCGCCCAAGGGCTGAAAGGGCTCACTGTTGGCGATCTCCAGCAGCGGCGTGTAGTCGGCGAGTTTGGCGGCGAGGCGCTCGTCGGTCACCTTGCTGTCGGCGTAGTCGAACAGCGCTCTGATCGCCGCTTCGGTGAACACCTTGGGAGTTTTTGACATGGGCTTTCTCCTATCGAACGTGGGTGATGGAACAGACCGGGGAACCCGGCGTCGCCCGGACCACCGGGGGCTGTGTGACGGGCCTGGTAGACGGGCCCGGTGAGGGGACGGGAGTGGGTGTCAGCCCGCTCGCGGGGCTTAGTGCGCCGCGAGCGGCGGGGCGAGCCGACCCCAGTCGGTTCGCCGTTCGTAGGCACGACCGATGGCGAGCGCGAGCGCGTCGTGGCCTGGTGCGGTCATGATGTGCATGCTCACCGGCATGCCGTTGGCGTTGAGCCCGGCGGGCACGGCGAGACCCGGTGCCCCGAGGAGATTGGCCTGGACGGTGAAGGCGTTGAGGCCGGACAGGGTCGACATCTCCCGCCCGCCGAGCACCATCGATGATGCACCGAGCGGCGGCGGCTCGGTCCCAACGGTGGGGGTGATCACGGCGTCCACCTCCGCGAACATCGCGTCGCACGCCTTCTTGAGTGCCGCCTGGAAATCGAGAGCCTCGAGGAGATCGACAGCACTCAGCGCGAGGCCTGCGTCGAGAGCCGCAGCGACGTCTGATTCGAAGTCCACTCGACGCGCTGCGAACCGATCGCGGTGATAGAGCGCCGCCTCGGCTGCCGCGATCGTCACCACGGCGTCACCGCACTCCTCCGGGGTGGGGAACGTGAGGGGAACGAGCCGCGCACCCGCCGCCTCGAGTTCCCGTGCTGCCGCGTGGACGGCCTCGGCGATGTCTGGATCCGCCGTGTCGAAGAAGAAGTTCTCGGGGAGCCCGAGGGTCAGACCATCGACGCCCCGGTCCAGCGAGGCCGCCGCGTCGGGCGCCGGGAATCGCCTGCTCCCGGGATCGGTCGGGTCGAATCCGGCAAGAGAGTCGACGACTGCCGCGGCGAGCGAGACGGTCGCGGCGAGGGGGCCGGCGTGGTCGAGGGTCGGGCTACAGGGGGTGATGCCGGTGCGGCTGATGAGCCCGAAGCTGGGTTTGAATCCGACCACACCGCACACCGCCGCCGGCATCCGGATCGATCCGCCGGTGTCGGTGCCCATCCCGATCGGGACCACGCCTGCCGCCACAGCCGCGCCCGAGCCACCACTGGACCCGGCGGGAACGCGGTCGAGGTTCCACGGATTGCGGGTGGGAGGTGACATGGCGCCGAAGGCGTACTCGTGGGTCACCGTCTTTCCGACGATGACGGCCCCCGCCTCGCGGAGCTTCCTGACGGCCGCGGAGTCCGCCGCCAGGGGCTCGGTGTCGGCCACTTTCGAGCCGCTGAGAGTGGGGTGGCCCGCGACATCATAGAGATCCTTGACCGCGACGGGCACCCCGGCGAGCGGGCCGGTGAGCCCCTTCGCGCTCACGGCTTCAGCCTCGGCCCGGGCCTCGGTCTCGAAGAACTCGACGAACGCGGAGATCGTCGGCTCGACCTCGGTGTAGCGGGCAACGACCGCGTCGACGGAGTAGGTCGTGCCTGCGATCTGCTGGGGACTGATGGTCATCACGCCGCCTTCGGTTCGAGAACGGCCTCGAGGAGCTTCTGCGTGACCTCGCTCTTCGGGTGGCGCAGCACCGTGTCGACGGGTCCCACCTCGGCGAACCTGCCCTTGTGGAGCACGCCGGCCGAGTCGCACATGTGCTCTACCAGGGCGAGGTGATGGGTAATGAGCAACATCGTGAGCCCCCGCTCGACCTGCAGGTCCTTGAGCAGGTTCAACACCTGCGCCTGCACCGAGACGTCGAGGGCCGCCGTGGGTTCGTCGAGGACGAGGAACTCGGGATCAGTGGTGAGTGCTCGCGCGATGCCGAGGCGCTGCCGCTGCCCTCCGGAGAACTCGTGGATGTACCGGTCGTAGTGGCTATCGTCCAGGCCGACCTTCTCGAGGAGTTCCAACACCCGCCGGGTGGCCTCCTTGCCGTCGCAGAGTCCGAATCTGCGCAGTGGTGCGCCGACCTGCTGGCCGACCGGGAGGCGGGGGTTGAACGCAGAACCGGAGTCCTGGAACACGACCTGGACCTTCTGGCGGATCCGTCGCATACGTTCGCCGGTCAGGTTGGTCGTCTCGCTCCCGTCCACCACGACGTGCCCGGAGGTGGCCTCCTCGAGGCCGAGGATCATCCGGCCGGTGGTGGTCTTCCCCGAACCGGATTCCCCGATCAACCCCCACGTCTCTCCCCGTCGGATGGAGAACGAGATGTCGTCGACGGCCACGACCTCCCGGCTCTTCTTGCCGAAGCCGCCCGAGACGTTGAAGACCTTGCGCAGGTTGATCACTTCCACGAATTTTGTGTCGCTGGTAGACATCGTCAGGCCTCCTGGAAGACGTTGAGTCGGCGTTGGCCGCGCGGGACGTTCCGGGCCGAGTCGTCGAGGTGGAGCTTCGGCACGGAACTGATGAGTGACCGGGTGTAGGGATGCTCCGGCGCGCTGAGGACCTGGTGGGCGGTGCCCTGCTCGACGATGCTGCCCTGCCGCATCACGGTGACCGTGTCGCACATGTGCGACACCACGCCGAAGTCGTGCGTGACCATGAGGATGGCGGTGCCGAGTTCCTTGTTGATCTCGAGCAGCAGGTCGAGGATCTGCTTCTGCACGGTCGCATCGAGGGCCGTGGTCGGCTCGTCCGCCAGCAGGAGTCTGGGGCGGGCGGCGAGCGCCATGGCGATGACGACGCGTTGCCGCTGACCACCGGAGAGCTGGTGCTGGTACGCGCGCAGCTTCTGCTCGGGATCCGGCATCGCCACGAGTTCGAGCGACCGCACCGCCTCCTTGTAGGCATCGGCCTTCGACAGCTTCTGGTGGAGGCGGATTACCTCGACCATCTGGGCGCCGACGGTGAACGACGGGTCCAGGGCACTGAGCGCGTTCTGCGACACCAGGCCGATCTCCCTGCCCCGGATCTTGACTAGCTCCTTCTGGGACAGCTCCAGGAGGTTCGTCCCGTTGAGGAGGATCTCCCCGGACGCGATCTTCGCCCGTCGCGTGCCGAGCAGCCCCAGGATCGTCATCGAGGTCACTGACTTGCCTGAACCGGATTCTCCGACGAGGCCGCGGATCTCCCCCTCCCCCACGGACAGACTGACGTTCTTCACCGCGTGGACGACGCCGCCGTCAGTGTGGAAATCGACGCTGAGATTGTTGATGTCAAGCATTGGGTCTCACGCTCGCTTTCTTCGAAGGCGCGGAAATCAGGTGGTCTGCTTGCGGGGATCGAGCGCGTCGCGGACGCCGTCACCCAGCAGGTTGAACGAGAGGGCGACCACGAGGATGGCGCACCCCGGGATGGTGGCCACGTGCGCGTATCCCTCCAGGAGGACGCCGGCGCCGTCGGCGGTCATGATCCCCCAGTCCGGGGTCGGCGGGATGATTCCGACGCCCAGGAAGCTCAGGCCGGCGGCGAGGACCACCATGAGGCCGCACAGGGTGGTCGCGTAGACCACCAGGGGCGAGACGACGTTCGGGAGCAGTTCCTTGAAGAGGATCTCCGGGGTCCGTGCGCCCCCCGCCCGGGCCGCCTCGATGTACTCCCGGGACGATTCCTGAACCGTCGAGGTGTACGCCACCCGGGCCATGTAGGGGATGAGGCTGATGCTGATGGCGATCATCACGTTGCCCAACCCCGCGCCGAGCACGGCCGCCAGCGCGATGGCCAGAAGGACGAGCGGGAAGGCGAACAGGACGTCGAGCAGTCGCATGAGCGTCTCGCCGACCCGGCCCTTCGCGTACCCGGCGATCAAACCGATGAGCAAGGCGACAGGGAGGACGATGAGTACCGGGAACACCGCGACCGACAGTGAGTACCGGGTGCCCCAGATCAGCCGGGACAGGATGTCGCGGCCCTGGCCGTCGAGTCCCAGGATGTGGCCCTCCGTTCCGATCCCCTCGAGTCGTCTTGAGGAGTCCCCGATGGTCGGATCGTAGGGACTGAGTACCGGAGCGAGAATCGCCACGGCTATCGCGAGGAGCAGGATGATGGCAGCGACCGCGGCCATCCTGTCCCGCATGAACGCGCGGAGCGCGAGCAGTAGGCGGGAAGGACGCTGTGCGGGCTCCGTGGGACGAGGAGCGGCCTCGTCTGCCGCCGTGCTCCCCTGCTCGTGGCCGCCTGCCGTGTCCGCAACCGGGGATGTGCCGAGGATCGAACTCATGCTGTGACCTTTCTGCGGGTGCGGGGATCGAGCACGCCCACTGCCGTGTCGGTCAGCAGATTGACGACGACAAAGACGAGCGCGATGAAGAGGACGCCGGCCTGCACGAGCGGCATGTCGTTCTGCGTGATCGAGGTGTAGAGCTGGTACCCGAGTCCCGGCCAGGAGAACACCACTTCGACGAAGATCACCCCGCCGAGGAGATAGCCGATCTGGAGCCCGATGACGGTGACGATCGGGGGGAGCGAGTTCCGGAAGCAGTGCCGCCAGAGGATTGAGCGCTCCGAGATCCCCGAAGCCCGCAGGGTGCGGATGTAGTCCTGCTCCATCGTGTCGACCATCACGCTGCGCGTCATTCGGGCGATGACGGCCAGTGGAACGGTTGCCGCGGCGATCGCAGGGAGGACGAGGTGCATCAGAAGATCACCCATTCCCCCGCCGATATTCCGCGCGCTCGACATTCCGGAGGTCGGGAACCACCCGAACTGAAGGGCAAAGATTCCGATCAGCATGAGACCGAACCAGTAGACCGGGACGCTCGCACCGGCGAGCGAGACAAACATGGAGACCCGGTCGAAGATGCCGTATTGCTTGCGAGCGGCAATGATCCCGAGCGGGACGCCGATGACGATGCAGAGAGCCAGCGCCGCGAACGACAGCACCATCGTGTTCTGGAACCTCGGCAGGATGATGTCGAGAACCGGTTGGTTGATGGTCAGCGAGCGACCGAAGTCGCCTGTCAGCAGCCCGCCCAGATAGGTGAAGAACTGCATGACCACCGGCTGGTCGAGGCCGAGCTCCCGGCGGACGGCCGCAACGGCATCCTCCGTCGCGCCCGCGCCCAGAATCGTTCGAGCGGGATCACCGGGCACCAGTTGCAGGAGGAGGAAGACGATCAGCACCACTCCGAAGAGGACGAAGACGGTCGACCCGAGGCGCTTGCCTATGACGAGCAGCATGGCCTAGTCCTCGAAGTTCAGGCTGACGCCGGTGAGGTCGTACCACTCCTGGCTCGCCGAGACCCAGCCCTCGACCTGCGGAGACAGGATGTACGGAGCGCGGTCGTTGACGATCGGTGCGAGCGCCCCATCCTCAGTGGCGATCTCGTTGGCCCGCTGCCAGAACTCGACCGACTCCTCTTCCGATGCGGCCGTGATCGCCTGTTCCATGACGGCGTCGAGCTCCGGGTTGTCGTAGTAGCCGACGTTCGGTCCGTTCGGGGCGATCATGGCCTGCGAGGTGACGATGTAGAGCCAGTACGGGGTATCCATGCCCCAGGACATCTGCATCATTCCCACATCGCCGGCACCCTCACCCCAGCGCCCCAGGTAGGAGATCCACTCCATGGTCTGGATCTCGACATCGATGTTGATCTCGGCGAGGTTCTGCTGGATGAACTCGGCCATCGGCGCCGGGACGATCTGACCGGATCCGTCGACCGAGGTCGCGAGGCTGGTCGTGAAGCCGTCCTCCAGCCCGACCTCCGCGAGGAGCTCACGCGCTTGCTCTAGGTCACGGGCGTATGCGTCGGTCCGCTCGACGTACGCGTCGTTGGCCGGCGCCTGGATGTCGTACGCGGGTTCGGCCGTGCCCTGGAGGAGGTTGTCGGCCATCCCCTCGCGGTCGATGGCCAGGTTGATTGCCTGCCGGACCTCCGGCAGCTCCATGTACTCGTCCCGCATGTTGAAGGAGAGGTACCAGACGTGCGGCGGCGCGCCGTCGGACAACTGGTAACCCTCGTCGACGAGCTGCTGAACGGAGTCCGGGGAGGGCACTGCGATCACGTCGACCTCACCGTTGCGGATCGCGGCCGAGCGGCCTGCGGGATCCGGGATCGGACGGAAGATGACGCCGTCCAACTCGGGCACCTCGCCCCAATAGTCCTCGTTCCGCAACAGCGTGATCCGTTCGCCGCGGATGCGCTCCTCGAACACGAACGGTCCGGTGCCCGACGGGTTCTCGGCGATGTCCTCGCCGTGCTCCTCGAGCGCGGCGGGGCTGATGATTCCGGTGGATCCGTTGCCGCCCTGCGCGAGCATGCGGAGGAACGGGGAGAACGGCTGGGTCATCCGGACCACAACCGTCTGGTCGTCGACTGTCTCGACCTCGTCGACGAACTGCCACACATAGACCGTCTGACCGGCAGCGGTGGCGTTGTACTGCGGCGACGACTCATCCCACATGCGCCGGATGTTGTACTCGACCGCCTCGGCGTCGAGCTCGGTGCCGTCGTGGAACGTGACGCCCTGGCGGATGTTGAACGTGTACTCCAGACCGTCGTCGGAGATCTCCCACGATTCCGCCAGCCCGGGTCGCAGTTCGGGGACTGCCGCCTCCTCGGACGGGGTCTGCAGGTCGTGCATCACGAGAGGCTCGTACATCTGGGAGTTGATGCGCCAGGTGACCCAGCCGCCGGCGACCTGCGGGTCGAGGACGTCTGCCTCGGACTCGATCCCGATGATGAGCGTGTGGTCGTTCCCGCCTCCGCCTCCGGCACCGCCACACGCGGTGAGGGCAAGGGACAACGTGAGCCCAGCCGCGATCGCTGTGGCCCGACGTTTCCACCCAAGGCATTTAGCCGATTTCTGCATGAGATGCGTGCCCTTTCCTTGAGCCACCGGCCGCCAAAAAATTGGCCGCCTACCCGGAATTCATTGTGCGGAGAACAGTAGAAAGGGCCACTAGGTTCTGTGAATACGTCATCGTGCGTATTTGCCAGCAGACGGCGCCATCGCCGCGAAGATACCAGGTAAAAATGTGACTCAGCTCATTGTCACGCGCGTTAATATCCCTCGAAATAGGCCGGGGAATGCTCTCCGGCGGACAATTCAATAATTCGCAACCAACGTTACGAGCTGTTAACACCCTGTCGACACAGGGAGAAGCAACGGGTCGTCATACTTCCGTGCATCGATGCCCACCGCGACTGGAGGTCGGATCGGCATCCGTGTACGAGAGTTCTGGGGAGAACGATGAAGGCGACAACGATTCTCGAGGCAACACTCAAAGCGGTCCGCGCGACTCAGGCGGACGTGGTCCCGCCTCTCACCGCAGCGCACGAAGCCCTCTCTGAACTCAACAGATTCGTGCAGTACCCGTCGCTGGAGATCGCGGAGTGGGATCCGGCGCGCGGGATACACCAGCCGCTACACACCAAGCGGTTCCCGCAGAAGTTGCTGGACGCGCTCAACGGGCAAGTGTTCCTGGACGATCTGTGCTGGCCCGCGCTCCACCGGGACAGGCGACCCAAGGGCTGGGCCGACACCGATGCCCACATCAACCGCGCGGATTCGGCCCTCTACCAAGAGTTCATTCTCCCGCTGGGGTACCGGGAAGGCGTCTACCTGCCACTGTTCCACCAGGAGCGCTATGTGGGGATGGTGACCGGGAACACCGACGCGCCCCGGCCGCCCGGCGAAGCGGAGATGGCCGCGTTGTCGGCAGCCGCTCCGGCGCTGGGCGAGTTTCTTTTCCGGACCCGTGAACGACGCACCCGCAACGAGGCGGACGGCGCACTCCTGCTCGACCCAGGGCTCAACCTGACGAGCTTCGAACCAGAGCACAGCCACGAGGTCGCGGAACTCATCCGGTCCGTCCTGCTCCGGACATGGCCGACACGGGGGCAGGTCTCGCGGTTCGCGATATGGCCCGACGAGTCGCCCGCGCCGGTCCATGTCCGGGTGGAGGGCGCCCGGCGAGGTGCCGGCGGGTTCTATGTGTCCTGGCGCGAAGGGCCGATGCCCGCCGGGCTCTCCCGGCGACAGGCGGAGGTCGTCACCGGAATCGTCGAGGGGTGTGGCAATACCGAGATCGGGGAGAGGCTGTTCACCAGCCCGCGAACGATATCCAAACACGTGGAGCACATTCTCGTGAAGCTAGGGGTTCCGAATCGAAGCTCCGTCACGCGCATCGCGATGGTGGACGGGATCTACCTACTCGGTCATCCAGCATTCTCGAGCCTCAGATAGAGAAATTGCGTCAAATGACGTATTCATAGTCTTCGGCACTGCACCTAGGGTCGAGCCATGGACACCTTTCGCACTCTCGTCGGGCATCGTCTCGAGGCGGATATCCACAATGCGCTGTCTCACCACGAGTATTCTGGACGGGTAGTCCGCCTGATTGTGCCGCAGTCCGAATTGGGCCGTAAGCGATTCAAGGCCGTGGACCAGGACGGTATCGAGTACGGCATCGCACTCCCGAGGGACGTGACTCTCCGGGACGGCTCGGTTCTGGAGCTGACCGACCGCCGCGCGGTGGTGGTCGAAGCACGCGAGACCGAGCAACTACATCTGCGGGCACTCGACGCCGAAGGCGGCATCCAGTTGGGGTGGCACGCCGGGCACCTTCACTGGAAGGTCCGCATGGCCGGGCAGTACATGACGGTCCTGCTCGACGGACCGAGAGACGACTATCTCGTGCGGATCGAACATCTCCTCCACAGCGGGGTGATCGAGGTGGTCGAGTCCGAGGCGGGGACGACCGGGGCGGCCGTCGCCGCCCACGAGCCCCACTCTCACGACGCGACGGCACACGGGGCGGGAACCATACGATGACGGCGTCCTCGCGTACGGCGCTTCTGCTCCACGCTGATCCGGCGTTCGCCGCGGGCGCCGGCTCGTTCTCCTCCGGTCTGGAGACGCTCGTGGCAGACGGGTGGGTCACCTCCCCTGCCGAGCTCGCCGTCCTGCTCGACGAGGCACTCGTGCACCGGTGGAACTCCTTCGACCGGGTGTTTCTCAATCAGGCCTACGGGTGGAATGAGCTGGATGAGCTGCTCGC
Source organism: Dietzia sp. B44 (assembly GCF_014145245.1). NCBI lineage: Bacteria > Bacillati > Actinomycetota > Actinomycetes > Mycobacteriales > Dietziaceae > Dietzia > Dietzia sp. B44. The sequence continues at coordinate 13,872 of NZ_JAALEF010000080.1, forward strand.
GCTGGACACGGAAGTGGACGTGCACCTCATCGGCGAGGCCGCGCGGAAGGCCTCGCGACGGGCGGGGCGGGCCCTGTTGGGGGTATGGGCACGGCTCGGCGACCCGCTGTCTTCGCACGTCCGGGTCGCCATCCCCGCGGGTGCCCACCTGCCCGTGGCGCAGGCCGTCGTGGCACAGGCGCGGGGCCTTGGGCTGAGGGATGCCGAGGCCCTCTCCGGATGGCAGGTCGTCTCGTCGTACTCGAGCAGCGCGGTGCGGCTCGGGGCCGCCGGACACCGGAGCATCCAGGAACTCATGACCCGGGCGTCGGGGCGGCTCGACGAGCTCCTCGGGCTCCCGGTCCCCGACGGGGCCCGTCCGACGGCATGGACCCCGAAGCACGACATCGCCGCCGAGCGCCATCGACACTCCGATCTACGACTTTTCGCGTCGTGACTACACCGAGGACTACTCCATGAACCTGACGCCCACCGAGTCCGAGAGGCTCACCGTGTTCACTGCCGCCGAGTTTGCGCGACGCAACCTCCGCGAGGGGATCCCGTTGAGTCACCCCGAGGCCGTCGCGTACCTCACCGACGAGGCGATGCTCATGGCGCGGACCGACCTACCGTTTTCGGAGGTCCGGGAACGAGCCGGGCAACTGCTCACGTCGGCGCAGGTGGAGCCGGGGGTGCCGAGCATGATCTCGTACATCATGCTCGAGCTGCCGACCCTCGCCGGCAGCAAGCTGCTGACCATCTACTCCCCGATCGCGGAGACGGCAGACGGTCCCGTGCCGGGCGAGGTCATCGCCCTCACCGAGGCGGAGACGGTGTTCGATCCATCGGGGCTCATCGACCTCGAGGTCGTCAACACCGGAGACCGCGACATCCAGGTCCGCAGCATGACCCACTTCTTCGAGGTCAACAAGGCCCTGGCTTTCGATCGGGCAGCGGCCTACGGCCACAAGCTCGCCATCAACGCCGGTGGCGGTACGCGTTTCGAACCGGGAATCCCCAAGATCGTCACCCTGACACCGTTCGTCGGCGAGCGCGTCGTCCACGGTCAGGCAGGACTCGTCAACGGCCCCCTGGACGACCCCGACACCCGCGCGCGGGCGTTTGAGAGGGCCCGCCAGCGCGGCTACATCCAGGAGGAGTCATGACGACGGGCGGTACCTCACTGACCCCGGCGGCCCGCGCACAGCTCTACGGCCCGACCACCGGCGATCTGGTGCGACTCGGCGACACGTCGCTGCTCGCGGAGATCGAGAAAGACTACACCCACCACGGATACGAACTCACCGTCGGCGCAGGGAAGAACATGCGCGATGGAGAGGCCCTGTCCGCGACCGTCACCACGGACGAGGGTGCACTCGATGTCGTGATCCAGAACGCGCTGATCATCGACGCGGTCCAGGGCATCGTCAAAGCGGATATCGGTATCCGGGACGGGCGGATCGTCGGAATCGGCAACGCAGGCAATCCCGCGACAATGCCGGGAATCGATCCGAACCTCGTGTGCGGCCAGAACACCACGTCGATCTCGGCGCAGGGCTGCATCGTCACCGCCGGGGCGATCGAATCCCACGGACACATGTTCTCTGCCGAACAATCGGAGCACGCGTTGGCGGGAGGGACGACGACGCTGATCGGCAGCTCTCCCGGACCGGTATTCGACGTCGGCTCAGGCACCGCGCACGTCATGGGACGCTACCTGCAGGGCACCGAGAGTTCACCGGTGAACTTCGGTCTGCTCGCCCGCGGAGGCTCCGACCCCTCGGCGGTCGCCCACGCCGTGAAGGCCGGGGCGATCGCGGTGAAGGTCCACGAGGATTTCGGGGCGTCGCCTGAGACCATCAACGGTTCACTGATCGCGGCAGACCGGCACGATTTCGCAGTGCACCTGCACACCGACTCGATCAACGAGTTCGGGTTCGCCGAGGACACGATGGCCGCGATCGGCGACCGGACGATCCACATGTATCACGTGGAGGGCGCGGGCGGCGGGCACTCCCCGGACATCCTGAGCGTGGTGTCGTACCCCAACGTCATCCCGGGGTCGACCAACCCGACCAACCCGTTCGCGTGGTCGGCGCTCGAGGAGGGCGTGCCGATGACGCTCATCGGGCACCAGATGGATCCACGATCTGAAGCGGACGTCGCGTTTGCCGAAGGCCGAATCCGGCCGCAGACCATGTCCGCCGAGGACCTGCTGCACGACATCGGCGCGATCTCGATCTTCGGCTCGGACACCCAGGGGATGGGCCGCCTCGCGGAGAACGTGACGAACTCGTGGCAACTGGCAAGCGTCATGAGAGATCACCGCGGCCGTCTGCCCGAGGAGACGACCGGGCGCGCGGACAACGAGCGGATCAAGCGCTATGTCGCCAAGACCACCCTCAACCCGGCGATCGCGGTGGGAATCGACAAGCACGTGGGCTCGGTGCAGCCGGGTCGTATGGCCGACCTGGTGCTGTGGCCGTTCGAGTCGTTCGGCGTGAAGCCGGTGCAGGTACTCAAGGCGGGAATGATCGTCTGGGCCAAGATGGGCGACGCGGCGGGCAGTCTCATGATGACCGAACCTCAGGTCCAACGTCTGATGTGGGGCGGCCGGGGCTCGGCGAAAAAGCACGTCAGCGCAGTCTTCGTCTCCGACATCGTCGCCCGGGCCGGATCGCTCGAGCCGTTCGGGCTCACCAAAGCAGTCCTCCCCATCACGTCGACGCGCCATCTGCGCAAGAGCGACATGGTCCACAACGACGCGCTACCCGACGTACGCGTCGACCCGCGCACCTTCGACGTCTCCGTGAACGGGGAAAAGCTTGAGGTGCACTCATTCGACGTGCGCCCACTGACCAGGAAGTACATGCTGAGATGACTGATCCGGTGGCTGATTCCTCGACTCTGACTGCTACCCGGACCGGAGTCAGACCGGAAGGCCGGACGGAGCCCCCGGGTCCCGCGGCTCGCATCGGCATCGGCGGCCCGGTGGGGTCCGGCAAGACCGCGATGGTGGAGAAGCTGATACCGCGGTTGGAGAATCTCGGTAAATCCGTCTCCGTCATCACCAACGATCTGGTGACATCGGAAGACGCCGTGCGGCTGCGGAGGTCGGGGATCATCGACGCGGACCGGGTCCTCGCCGTCGAGGCCGGAGCGTGCCCGCACACGGTGATCCGCGAGGACCCGACCATGAACATGGAGGCCGCCGAGCAGCTCGATCAGGCTTTCCCCGGTACCGACGTGATTCTGATCGAGAGCGGCGGCGACAATCTGGCCTCGACGTTCTCCGATGATCTCGTCGACTTCTGGGTGTTCGTGATCGACGTCTCCGGAGGAGGCGATATCCCCCGGAAGCGCGGACCCGGCGTGCTCCGCGCGGACGTCCTCGTCATCAACAAGGCCGACCTGGCACCGCATGTCGGGGTGGACCTCGAACTGATGGTCACCGAGGCCCGCGACGTGCGGGAGGGGCGACCGGTCCTCGTCACGAACTGCTTCACCGGTGAGGGCGTGGACGAGTTCGCGCGGTTCATCTCTGATGAGGTGCTCTTCTGAGCGCGCAACCATATGCGCTCGACCTCGAGATAGCCCGCCGAGGCGGCCGCACCTTCCTGTCCCGGAGATACTTCCGCTGGCCTTACGAGATCGGCATCCTGACGCACGGCCAGGTCCGTGGCCTGAGTGACGACACGGCATCCCTCATCGTCCAGTCGGCCACCAGCGGACTCATCACGGGTGAGCGGCTTCGCCAACGAGTCGTTGTCCGCGACGGCGGCCGGGTCAGGCTTGTGGGACAGGGCGCCATGCCCGTCCAGAAGGTCGGGTCCCATGAGGGGGCGGCGGAAGACCTGAGCCTGAAGGTGATGGGGGGCTCTCGGTTGGACTTCGTGTCCGAACCTCGACTGTTGTTGCCGGGCTCGTCCTTCTCACAGGTGAGCCGCGTATCCGTGGATACCTCCTCCTGCGTCCTCCTCGTCGACGCGGTCGTGCGTCATCCTGATGCGGGATCGGTGTCCTACCTCTCGGAAACGACACTGGAGTTCGACGGCGAGGTCGCCGCGGTGGAGCGGATGGGATTCCACTGCGTCGGGGAGCACCACTTCGGTGCGTCCGCGTTCATACTCGCGGTAGGGGACCACGTCACCGGACTCGACTGGAAGTGGTGGCTGAACAAGCACGGCGCGCGGACGAGTTACGGCGCGGTGTCGCCTCTCAGAAGTTGCCCCGGAATGAGCATTCGTGTCGTGGCCGAGAACGGATATCACTTGCGAAGGGCGATTGACGATGCGCTCTCGATCCTCGTGTAGCTCGCTGCACGCCCATCCGGCCGCCCGAGGCGAAGGGATCCCAGTCATCGGAACGTCAAGATCCGCGACCTCGCCGAGGAGATCGTCTCGGGCACGGCGGTGCCGCGCTACACCCCGTACAGCCGCGCCCAGTTCTCCCGCGTCGTGAGGCGGGTCTGCGCGTCGCGCCACCGCTCCTGCGCCGCGGGGGCCTCGCGGATGAACCGCGCGAGCAGGGCGACCAGGCGCTTCTGCAGCTCCGTGACCCGCTGCGGGTCGACCTTGCGGTGGTGCACCCCGGTCTGCGAGGCGTCGGTCACGTACACCTCGTCGAAGAGCGAGACGTGCCACCAGGCCGCGTCCTCGTAGGGGACGGCCACGACCCCACGACGCTGCCGTCCGAGCTTCTGGACGAGCAGCCGTTTTCCCAGCACCTGGTCCTCGCGGTCCTCGCGGGGGATCCCCACCTTGCGCTCCACCCTGATCCCCGCGGGAAGGGCGTCGACGGCGAGCTTGGCCGTCTCCGGGTATCCCGCGCGTTCGGCGCGGATCCCGGCCAGGGCGGCCTGCCCGCCATCACCGACACCGTGGGCACCGTCGGGGCCGTCGAGGAACGCCTCTATGCCGCGCATGCGGGTGGCGGCGAGACCGTACTGCATCGCCACGAGCGCCCGCAGGACACTCCGGCCCAGGTTCGTGGCCATCGCGCGCGGATCGATCCCCTGGCGGATGGCGGCGGTGGTCAGCGAGTTGCGCATCGAGAAGAACTGACCGAAGTCGTCGCCGTCCTTCCAGTAGAAGTCGGCGTGCCACACGGCCGCCCCCTGAAGGGTGCAGGTGGGCATCCCGGCCTGTCGGCACCGCAACCCGTACTCGATGTCGTCCCACTGGAAGAAGTACGGCAGGGGCAACCCGACCCTCTCCACCGCCTCCCCCGGCACCAGACAGGACCACCACGCGTTGTACTCGGCGTCGACCCGCCGCTCCTGCCGGTTCTCCACCACGGACTCGTCGCGCAGGGCGAACTCGTCCGCGTCCAGCCCGCCCTTGAGCTGATCGAGCTGCGTGCGCTCGGCTGAGACCAGCAGGTAGTCCGGGTTGAACAGGTACAGCATCTGCGCGCCGACCAGCATCGGCTCGCGCGTGACGGCCGCAAAGGCGAACAGCCGCAGCACCGTCTCGGGCTCGACCCTCACGTCGTCGTCCATGAGCAGCACGTCCACCGGCCCCGCGGAACCGGGCGCGGTGGCCTCGAACATCCCGCGACTGAACCCGCCGGCGCCGCCGAGATTGGGTTGGCGCAGGTAGTGCAGCCGCTCGCCGAACTCCCCGGCAGCGCGCCGGAAGGCCTCACGCGTCTCGACAAGGTCGGTGCCCTGATCCGTCACGTAGAGATCGTCGATCAGCTCGGCCACCAACGGGTCCGAGGCCAGCGAGTCGACGGTGGCGGCGCAGTCGTCCGCCCTGTTGAAGGTGCAGATGGCCACCGCTGCGCGGCGGGCCGGGCTCGTCGTCGTCGCACTCCACGTCACCTCGGACACGGTCGCCGCCGCGTCCACGGCCTGGAACTCCAGCCACATCGCGCCACCGTCGACGAACGTGTCCACCGGCACGTGCAACACCGCCATGCCGTCCCCCTGGTGGTGGAACACGTCCACGGTGCGGACGTGGGCCCCGATGTCGGAGGCGCGGACCAGCACGTCGAGGCGGCCCTCGGACTCCACCGCGACCCGCACGGTGAGACTGGTGACCGAGGTCCAGCGCTGCCAGTAGGAGGCCTCGAACCGGCCGAAGTAGGTGTTGGTGTCGACGACGGCCCCGGCGTCCAGGTGCAACTCGGCTCGCGTGCGCCGCACGACCCCGCGAACGATCCGCGAGTACAGGTCGTCGTTGACCCACCTGCGCGGGCCCGAGAACAGGGTGCGTTGCACCAGCAGGTCGCGCTCGTCGAGGGCGGAACCGGCGTCGGCACCTGCGGCTGTCACGGTGGTGGCGTCCATGTGGCGGGTGCTCCTGGGAGTCGGTGCGGAGGTCGTCTCACGCCCGGGCGGCTGGATCCCGGTCGCGCCGTCCAGGCTATCCCCCGGCCGGGCAGCATCTCGGGAGGCGGTCAGCGGACCCGGAAGATCACGGTCCGCTGGACGATGAAGTTGGTGACCGTGGCCACGCCCTGTGCGATGACGTAGCCGACCGTCGTGGCCCAGAACGTGCTCCAGCCCAGGTCGTGGAACCACGGCACCAGCAGCATGAACAGGCCCCACTGCACGCCGAACATCAGCGCGTACAGGCCCATCGTGGCGATGAAGCGGGCGCGGGAGGGCTCGGCCTGGAAGGTCCACCGACGGTTGAGCGAGTACGCAGTGAGGGTCCCGGCCACGAAGGACAGCGCCTTGGCCGGGCCGTACCCCAGCCCGAACAGCATGAACAGCTGCAGCAGGCCGTAGTCGACGACCGCGGAGAGTACGCCCGTGAGGAAGAAGCGGGTGACCTGGGTCCGAAAGTCCGTCGGTCGTGCCGGATCGGATTCGTGTCGGGCTTCGAGCGGGTCGACGGCCCCACGCAGGGAGTCGAGGACGGAATCGTCCGGGATGTCCGCGCCGCCGGTAGGTGTACTCACCAGGACAGCGTAGGTCCCGGCCGCGCCGCGTGAACACCGGCGCGACGACTTGTGCTCCGCTGGGCGACATGCGATTGTCGTTCCATCGCGCGCCCACCAGCGCGTCTCTGGTCGAACAATTGGGGGGCACCTCCGCCGACAGCGTTCGATTCCGCAGGAGTGCTCAGCTCCGGCCACCCCATCTCCACACGGCGCACACACCACGAGGTCCGCGCCACCGCCCCGGGTGAGCCGTCGTCGCCTCCGCACCACATCGCCAGCAGGACTCGTCGGCGCCGCCCGTGGCGACCTGCCGTCGATCGTTCTCCTCGACGACCAGGAGGAATCCCGTGTCCCAGGACCGCAACACTGCCCTCACCACCGCGCCGACCGTGTTCTCGTACACACCGACCGGCCGGGCCATCCCACCGTCCTCCCCGTTGCGCACGCCCACCCGACGCACGACGGCGCCGTCGTGCACACCC
>NZ_JAALEF010000081.1:0-6269 GCF_014145245.1 Dietzia sp. B44
CGACGCGTGGCGGGCCTTTGCGGTCACCGTGGACGAGGACGAGATCCACGGACGGGCGCTGGCGGCGGCGCGGAGACTGGTGGCCAGCGGCACCACGGCGGTGCGCACCCATGTGGATCTGCACAGCGAGGGTGACCCGCTCCGCGGAGTCCGGGCCATGGTCCGGGTGCGCGACGAGCTCGCGGACGTGCTGGACCTGCAGATCGCGGTGATGGTCCGCGATGAGGACCCCGCCGAGCGGGCCCGCGACGCGATCGCGGCCGGGGCCGACCTCATCGGTGGCGCCCCGCACATCGCCCCCGACACCGCCGCGGAGACACACAGGTTGATCGACCTGGCCGAAGAGCTCGGGGTGGGCGTGGACCTGCACGTCGACGAGTTCCTCGACGGCGACCACGGCATGCTCACGGCCTTCACCGACCGGGTGGCCTCGTGGGAACCGGGCCGAATCCGGACGGCCGGTCACTGCTGCCGGATCGGCACGATGGACGCGTCCGGTCAGTCGGCCGCTGCCACCGCGCTGAGCGGCGCGGGTGTGGGAGTGGTGACACTGCCCGTCACCAACCTCTACCTCCAGGGGCGGGCGGAATGCACGTCCACGCCGCGCGGGCTGCCCCCCGTGCGGGCACTGCTGGACGGCGGCGTCACCGTGGGCGCGGGTGCGGACAACGTGCGCGACCCGTTCAACCCGGTCGGCCGCTCCGACGCGATCGAGACGGCGATGCTGCTGGTCATCGCTGCCCACCTCGACATGGACACCGCATGGCACCTGGTCACCGACGGCGCCCGCGACGTCATGGGATTGCCGCCCGCCGGTCCCGCTCCCGGCCGCCGCGCAGATCTGCTGCTCGTGCGCGCGAGCGGGCTCGACGACGTGATCGCCGACGCGCCCGTGGACCGGATCGTGCTTCGCGCGGGCCGCATGGTGTCCGCGAGGGCGTCCGTCCTCGTCGACCCCTTCCTCACACAGACCTCGACCCTCACACAGGCCTCGACCCACCCGCCCGATCTCCAGGAGGCACCATGACGACCCCAGCCCGCCCCGTCCTCCGGCCGGGTACCGAGATACTCGGTTTCTCCGACGTCGGGGTCACCTACCCCAACGGCACCCGCGCGCTCGAGGGCGTGGATCTCCGCGTGGGGGCCGGAGAGTTCGTCAGCGTGGTGGGACCCTCCGGGTGCGGCAAGTCCACACTGCTCGGGCTGGCCTCCGGCCTGGCGACCCATACCGACGGCTACATGCAGACCGGCACCGACCGGGTGGGGTACGTCTTCCAGGACGCCACGCTGCTGCCGTGGCGCACCGTCGCCCAGAACGTCGAGATGCTCGCCGAGCTCGACGGGATCGGCAAGGCCGAGCGGCGGCAGCGGGCGCAGGAGGCGATCGACCTCGTGGGGCTGACCGGCTTCGAGCACTCCCTGCCGCGAGAACTGTCCGGCGGGATGAAGATGCGGGTGTCGCTGGCCCGGTCGCTGACGCTGGAGCCCGAGCTGTTCCTGTTCGACGAGCCGTTCGGGGCCCTCGACGAGATCACGCGGCAGCGACTCGGTGACGAGCTCCTGGAGCTGTTCGCGGCCAAACGGTTCGCCGGACTGTTCATCACCCACTCGGTCGCCGAGGCCGTGTACCTGTCCACCCGGGTCGTCGTCATGTCCGGGCGTCCCGGCCGCATCGTCCACACCATCGACGTCCCCTTCGACGTCCCCCGCGACCCCGAGGTCCGGTACTCGGCCGACTACATCAACCTCGTCGGCGAGGTTTCCCGGGCTCTGGAGGAGGCACACTGATGAACACCACCACCACCACCACCACCACCGCTGCCGGCAGCACCTCGGCCGGCAGCACCTCGGCCGAGCCCGACGCGGACCCCGGGTCCGACACCCCGGCCCCGGGCGGGGCGACCACGGTAACCGCGCCCACCTCGGCGGAGACCGGGCGGCGGCGCCGGATCTCCGCGGACGGGGCGCTCGTGCGGATCGGCGGCCCGCTGGTCGTCCTGGCCGCCTGCCTGGCCCTCTGGTACTTCGTCAGCTACGTCGTGCTCGAACCCGCCCGCCGTTTCCTGCTGCCCCCGCCGCACGTCGTGATCACCGACGGGTTCCTCGGGCCCAATTTTCCGGCCATGCTCGAGGCGTTGGGTCGCACGACGGTCGTCGCCCTGACCGGCCTGGCGATCGCGTTCGTGATCGGGGTGGTGTGGGCGATCCTGATGAGTCAGGAGACGTGGGCGGAGCGCTCGCTGTTCCCGTACGCCGTGGTGCTGCAGTGCATCCCGATCCTCGCGCTGGTGCCGCTGATCGGCTTCTGGTTCGGTTTCGGGTTCACCGCGCGGGTGTTCGTCTGCGTGCTGATCGCATTGTTCCCGATCGTGTCGAACACCCTGTTCGGCCTCAAGTCCGTGGACCCGGGTCTGCGGAGGCTCTTCCGGCTTCACCACGCCGGCCGACTGACCGTGCTTCGCAAACTCGAGGCACCGGCGGCGCTGCCCGCGCTGTTCGAGGGCCTGCGGGTGGCCGCAGGGCTCTCCGTGGTCGGGGCGATCGTCGGCGACTTCTTCTTCAAGCAGGGGGACCCGGGGATCGGCATCCTCATCGACACCTATCGGGCGCGGCTGCAGTCGCCGGAACTGTTCGCCTCCATCCTGCTCGCCTCGCTGCTCGGTGTGGCCGTGTTCCTGGCCTTCGGGTTACTCTCCCGCAAGGTGGTGGGGCGGTGGTACAACGCCGACGACCAGCGGTGATGGCGAGAGTCTCGCCCCGGCCGTAACCCACATCTGCCCGACCGGCAACACAACCGAAACGTAGCACCGCTTCACTATAGATATTGATCACGTCAATACGGGAGGCCTGATCCGGCCCCCGGGAGGAGACCCAGATGCGCCGCACCCACACCACCAGGACCGTGCTCTCCGTGGCCGCCCTGTGCACCCTCGGAGCCGCCACACTGACCGCCTGTGGTGGTTCCGATTCCGAGTCCGCCGAGGCGGCGTCCGGATACAGCGGTGAGATCGGGGCCGTCGACCTCAGCGAGAGCTGCCCCGCCACCGTGGTCGTCCAGACCGACTGGAACCCGGAGGCCGAGCACGGACACCTCTACGAGCTGCTGGGCCCGGAACCCACTATCGACGCGGGCGCCAAGGCCGTCTCGGGCCCGCTGTTCGCCTCGGGGGAGTACACCGGGGTGGACGTGGAGATCCGCACCGGTGGCCCGGCAATCGGTTTCCAGCAGGTCACCGCGCAGATGTACCAGGACACCGACATCATGCTCGGCTACGTGGACTCCGACCAGGCCGTGCAGAACTCGCTCAACAATCCGACGATCGGGGTGTTCGCGCCGCTGGACATCAACCCGCAGATGATCATGTGGGACCCGGAGACCTACCCCGACGTGGCGCGGATCGCCGACCTCAAGGACGAGGGGACCCGAGTCCTGTACTTCGAGGGCAACGCGTACATGGACTACCTCACCGGTGAGGGCATCCTGGACCCCGAGCAGGTCGACGGCAGCTACGACGGGTCGCCGTCCAACTTCGTGGCGGCCGGCGGGTCGGTCGCGCAACAGGGTTACGCCAGCGCCGAGCCGTTCATCTACGAGAACGAGGTCGCCGAGTGGGGTAAGCCCGTGGCCTACGAGCTGCTCCACGACACCGGGTACCCGATCTACAAGTCCATGATGGCGGTGCGCTCGGCCGAGCTCGAGGACAACTCCGCGTGCCTGGAGATGCTCGTTCCGGTCCTGCAGCAGGCCGAGGTCGAGTACTTCGCGGACCCGGATCGCACCAACGCGGTGATCGTCGACGCCGTCGAGCAGTTCAACACCGGCTGGGTCTACAGCTCCGAGCTGGCCGACTTCGCCGTCGAGGCCATGCTCGACCGGGAGATCGTCGGCAACGGTCCCGACTCGACGGTCGGCAACTTCGACGAGGAACGACTGGCCGACATCGTCGGGATGGTCACGGGCATCTACGAGGCCGCCGACGTCGCGATCGCCGAGGACGTTGCACCGGAGACCATCGCGACCAACCGGTTCATCGACCCGGCCATCGGGATGAACTGATCCCCCCAGTGACCACCCGATTCAGGAAGGCACCCCAGTGAGCGAGACCCAGACGGCGTCGCCGACGGCTCCCACGGCCCCGGACGTGGCCGGACTCGTCGAGGATCTGAGTGACCTGCTCGGCCCGGAGCTCGTCCTCACCGACGACCGCAGCCTCGACAAGGCCTCACAGGACGGCTCGTATCTCAGCCCGATCCTGCGTGCGCAGTGGCCGATCGGCCGCCCCGAGGTGGTGGTTCGGCCCACGAGTGTCGAGCAGGTCCCGCCGATCGTCCGCGCGGCGGTCCGCCGCGGGGTCCCCATCACCTCACGGGGAAAGGGCACCGGCAACTACGGGCAGGTGGTGCCGCTGCACGGTGGTCTCGTGCTGGACCTGACCGCCCTGAGGGGCATCGACGACGTGGACCCGGAGGCCGGGACGGTCACCGCCGAGGCAGGCGTCCGCATGATGAGCCTGGAGAAGCGGCTCGCACGCGACGACTCCCAGCTGTGGATGTATCCCTCGACCGTGCAGTCCACGCTGGGGGGCTTCCTGGCCGGGGGGTCCGCAGGGACCGGAACGATCGTGCACGGCCGCAACCACGAGGGGTTCGTCGAGGCGCTCGACGTGGTCTACGCCCACCCCGACGCCGAGATCGTGCACCTGACCGGGGAGGACGCCCAGCCGTTCGTGCACACCTACGGGGTCGCGGGGATCATCGTCCGCGCCACCGTGAGGATCGAACCCCTGCAGGACTGGCGCTGCCTCTACGCCAGCTTCGACGATCACCACGACGCCTTCTCCGTGGTCCCGCGCATCCACCGTCTCGACCCTGCGCCGCGGCTCTGCTCGGCCGATGGCGCCCACGTGGCCGGGTGCCTACCGCCCGACGAGGCCATCCCGCCCGGCCGCGCGAGTCTGCGCGCGATCGTCGAGGCCTCCGTCGTGGACGAGGTGAGCGCCCTGGTCACCGGTGCCGGGGGAGTGGTGGAAGCGGTGCGCAAGGGGGTCAACGAGTCCATCAAGGTCTCGACCCTGTCCTACAATCACCCCACCCACTGGTTGCAGAAAGCGGAGCCGGACACGTGGTTCCACATGGAATGCCAGGGTGACGCGCTGGTGGAGCGGTTGGACGAGGTCGAGGCCGTCTATCCGGGCGGAACCCTGCACCTCGAGGCCGGCCACGGCCGAATGTTCGGCATGCTCAACGGTCACTACACCGACCCGGAGGCCGCCTACGCGGGAGTGCCCGTCCTGGAGGAGCTGGGCGTGAGGGTGCACTCCCCGCACCAGTACCGGGTGGACCACGGAACCGAGGAGGTGCGGGCGTTGGCGGCCCGGACCGACCCCCACGGCCTGCTCAATCCCGGGCGGTGGGAGGAATGATCGGGCCCGCCCGGCGCTATGCGGACCTGAGCACCGTCGAGGCCGCGCGGGTGGGCCGGGGCGATCCCGTCGCCGTCATCCCCGCCGGTGCGATCGAACCCCACGGCCCCCACCTTCCCCTGGCCACCGACCTGATCGTGGCCGAGGAGGTGGCGGCCCGGGCGGTGGCCGCCGCCGCAGCCGGGGAAGGGGCGGGGGGCGAGGTCGACGCCTGGCTCATGCCCGCCCTCGGATACACCAAGAGCGACGAGCACTCCTCGTTCCCCGGGGCGATGTGGATCACCGCGGACACCCTGCTGTCCCAGGTCCGTGAGCTCGGATCCGCACTGAGCGCCAGCGGGTTCGGCCGCGTGCTCTTTGTCAACTGCCACGGCGGCAACTCCGCCCTGCTGGAGGTGGCGCTGCGGGAACTGCGCCGGCGCAGCGGCCTGCGGACCTTCCTGTACGCCGGTCGGGCCAACCCCGGCCCCACCGAACTCGGCATGGGGATCCACGCCGGGTGGGCCGAGACGTCGATGATGCTCCACCTGCGCCCGGACCTCGTCGACATGTCCGTGGCCGAGGCCAGGATCCCCACCGGAGTGGCCGGGTGTCAGCACATCGGGTTCACCGGCCCCGTGAAGTTCGGCTGGCTGGCCGATGACCTGTCCGACACCGGGGTGATCGGCGACCCCACCGGCGCCGACCCCGACACCGGTGCACGACTGGTGGCCGATCACGTGGCCACCGTCGTCGGCGCGCTCGCGGAGATCGCGGTCTTCGACCCGGCGCGCGGAGTCCGGGGCGCCGACCTCTCCGCCGACCTCTCCGCCGTCGCCGCAGGGGGAGGTGCGCGATGACGGCCGC
>NZ_JAALEF010000007.1:0-15513 GCF_014145245.1 Dietzia sp. B44
CGGCTGGATGGGCGCCCAGGCGGGTCCGGTCTCGGCGAGTTCCGGGTCGACCTTGGCGAACAGCGGGCTGGGCTTGGCCAGCGGGGTCCCGGGGGTGAGCTCGGTGCGCGCCCACCGGGCCTGCTCGGAGGCGTAGTCGCCCATGATCACCGGGTAGCTGCGCCCGGCCTCGGGCAGGCCCGTCCCGACCAGGTCCACCGGCATGTCGTCGATCACCTCGTGGACCTGCGGCGACGCGGCCCACACGCCCTGCCCGCCGATCGCGCCGTGGATCTGCTGCGCGGCCGACGGCAGGTACGGGGTGAGCAGGGTGTTGGCGTCGGAGACCACCTGCAGGGCGGTGTGCAGCACGGTGCCCAGGCGCTCGCGCTGGTCCGGCTCCTTGGCCAGCTTCCACGGCTCGGTCGCGGCGATGTAGCGGTTCGCGGCGCCGACGATCCGCATCGCCTCGGTGGCACCGGCCTTGAAGCGGGAGCGCTCGAGGTGGCCGCCGACCGTGGCGAACGCGGACTCCGCGTCACGCAGGAGTTCGGCGTCGAGGTCGGTCAGGGTGCCGGGGCGCGGGATCTCGCCGAAGTTCTTGTGCGCCATCGACACCGTGCGGTTGACCAGGTTGCCCCAGCCGCCCACGAGCTCGGCGTTGGTGCGTCGCACGAACTCGTCCCAGGTGAAGTCGGTGTCCTGGTTCTCCGGGCCGGCCACCGAGATGAAGTACCGCAGCGAGTCGGGGCCGAACTCCGCCAGGAAGTCGCGGACGTAGATCACCACGCCCCGCGAGGAGGAGAACTTGGACCCGGACATGGTGAGGAACTCCGACGAGACCACCTCGGTGGGCAGGCCGAGCGCACCGAGCGCGCCCGGCTCGCCACCGTGCGCACCCCGGCCGTCGTAGCCGATGAGCTCGGCCGGCCAGATCTGCGAGTGGAACGTGATGTTGTCCTTGCCCATGAAGTAGTGGGAGACGGCCTCGGGGTCGGTCCACCAGCGACGCCACGCCTCGGGCTCACCCGAGCGCCACGCCCACTCGATCGAGGCGGACAGGTAGCCCACCACGGCGTCGAACCACACGTAGAGCTTCTTGTCGCCCCGGTCCTGCCAGCCCTCGACCGGGATCGGGATCCCCCAGTCGATGTCCCGGCTCATCGCACGCGGACGTAGGTCCTCGAGCAGGTTGAGCGAGAACTTCAGGACGTTGGGCCGCCAGTCCTTCCGACCCTTGAGCCAGTCCCCCAGCGAGTCCGCGAGGGCGGGCAGGTCCAGGAACCAGTGCTCGGTCTCGATGAACTTCGGGGTCTCACCGTTGATCTTGGAGACCGGGTTCTTCAGGTCCGCCGGGTCCAGCTGGTTGCCGCAGTTGTCGCACTGGTCGCCCCGGGCGCCGTCGTAGCCGCAGATCGGGCAGGTGCCCTCGATGTACCGGTCCGGCAGGGTGCGGCCCGTCGACGGGCTCACCGCCCCGGTGGTGGTCTTGGCCACCATGTACCCGTTGCGGTGCAGGCCCCGGAAGAGCTCCTGGACCACCGAGTAGTGGTTCCGGGTGGTGGTGCGGGTGAACAGGTCGTAGCTCAGCCCCAGTCCGGCCAGGTCGTCGACGATCACCCGGTTGTACCGGTCCGCGAGCGACTGGACCGACACCCCCTCCTTCTCGGCCTGCACGAGCAGCGGGGTGCCGTGCTCGTCGGTGCCCGAGACCATCAGCACGTCGTTGCCGGCCATCCGCTGGTACCGGGAGAAGACGTCCGACGGCACCCCGAACCCGGAGACGTGTCCGATGTGCCGGGGGCCGTTCGCGTACGGCCATGCGACCGCGGTCAGGACTGTCTTCGCCATGCGTCCAGAGTAGTGGTCGCGTCCGCGGCCGCCGTGCCGGGAGTGCACCCGGCCCGCGTCAGGCGTTCTCGGCCGCCGGATCGTGCGAGAGCGACTTGTGGATCGACACGCACAGGGCGATCAGCACCAGGACGAACGGTGACGCCGCGATGATGGTCATGTTCTGCAGGCTCGACAGCGCGTTCCCGCCGCCGTCGCCCGCGAGGAGCATGATGATCGCGACCGCCGCGGTGAAGGTACCCATGAGCATGACGATCCACCGTGACGGCTCCTCGACCCCGTGCTGGGCCATGCCGCCCATGACGATCGACGCCGAGTCGGCCGAGGTGATGAAGAAGACGGCGATGAGCACCATGGCGACCACCATGAGCACCGGCGCGAGCGGCAGTTCGCGGAGCAGGTTGAACAGCTGGGGCTCGAGCGAACCGTCGCCGAAGATGCTCCGACCGGCGTCCTCGAGATACAGGGCGAACCCGCCGAAGATCGAGAACCACAGCACCGACAGGGTGCTGGGTATGAGGACCACGCCGATGATGAACTCGCGGACCGTGCGGCCCCGGCTGATCCGGGCGAGGAACATCCCGACGAAGGGCGACCAGGAGATCCACCAGGCCCAGTAGAAGACCGTCCAGCCGGACAGCCACTCGGCCGCCTCGCCGTTCTCGCTCACCGCGGTGCGGGAGGCCATCTCGAAGAAGTCGGAGAAGTACGCACCGACGGTGGTGGGGACCAGGTCGAGCATGAAGAACAGCGCGCCGGAGAAGATCGCGACGAACAGCGCGAGCGAGACCGCCAGCACCAGGTTGATGTTGGACAGGATCCGGACGCCGTTGCCGATCCCGGAGGCCGCCGAGGCGAGGAACACCAGTCCCAGGACCACGATGACGCCCACGACGAGCGCGATGCCGCCGCCGCTGACCGCACCGGTCTCGTTCAGCCCGGCCCGGATCTGCAGCGCGCCGAGACCGAGCGAGGCGGCGGTACCGAAGATCGTGGCCACGACCGTCGCGATGTCGAGCACCTTGCCCATCCACCCGTTGGCCCGCTTCTCGCCGATCAGCGGGACGAACGCCTGCGAGATCAGGTGGCCGCGCTTGAAGCGGTAGGCCGCCAGCGCGAGGGCCAGGCCGACGATGGCGTACATGGACCACGGATGCAGGGTCCAGTGGAAGGCGGTGGTGGCCATGGCCACGTCGTACTGCTGCTCCTGACCCGGCGGCGGGGTCTGGAAGTGGGTGAGCGGCTCGGACACGCCGTAGAACATCAGACCGATGCCCATGCCCGCGGCGAACATCATGGCGATCCAGGACCGGGTGGAGTACTCAGGCTTCTCGTGGTCGCCTCCCAGCCGGATCCCGCCGAAGCGGGAGAACGCCAGATAGACGGTATAGGCCACGACCGTGGTGGCCACCACGATGAACAACCAGCCCACCGTGTGGACCACCACGTCGAACGCCCGACCCGCGGCGCTCTCGAACGAGACCGTGTAGAACAAGCCCCACACCACCACGATCAGGGCGATCACGGCGGCGGGGACGATCACCGCGAAGTCCGCGCGAGGCCGTGCCGTCGGCGCGGGAGGTGGCGTGTTCCCGGGGTCACTCTTCTGTTCTCTAGAGGTGGACATTCCTGAAACCTTGTCAACAACTTCGGCGCTGTGCAAGATAATAAGTTCTTCACCAGCACAGGTGCGTGTAAGCATGAACGGGTGCGCGAGCGTCTGATACCCGTCCCGGAGCTGCTCCGTGCGCTGCGGGAACGGGCGCGGTCACACGGCCTGGCGCCCCCTGCCGCCTTCATCGGCGACTGGCGGGATCGCCGCGCCGTGGTGGTCCCGTCGGTCGACCTCCGGCCCGTGTCGCAGGAGTCGGCGTTCGAGGAGAGCGACCACCTCGTCGTCGTCTATCGGTCCTTTCCCGACACCGTGCCCGGCGCCGCCCCACCGCTCCCGGCCGCGGTGCGCGGCGAGGCCTCCGGGTGGCTCACCCTCGACGCCGACGGCCGGTGGACACGCCACGGCGACGCCCCCGACCCGGCGCAGGTGGTCCGCGACCACGGTGCCGCCCGACGTGACGGCCGCCAGGACGACGACAACAACGACAACCCTGCCGACCACTTCCCGGACTGGGCCGCGCCGGACCGCGGGGCGCACCGCTCGGCCGTGACGGACTGTCTCGAGGCGATCCGCGCGGGCGAGGTCTACCAGGCCTGTCTGAGCACGCGACTGCACGGCAGGCTCCGCGCGGACCCGCTCGAGACCTTCCTCGCGATCGCCGGCCACTCCCCCGCCGCACGCTCGGCGTATCTCGAGGGACCCTGGGGCGCCGTCCTCGGGTTCTCGCCCGAGGAGTACCTGGTGCGCCGCGGCGATCAGGTGCGGTCCAGCCCCATCAAGGGCACGCTGGCGGCGGACCTGGACCCGGCGCTCTTGCTGGGGTCCGCGAAGGACATCGCGGAGAACATCATGATCGTGGACCTGGTCCGCAACGACCTCGGGCGCGTGGCCGACGTCGGGTCGGTGACCGTGACCGACCTGCTCGCCATCCGCCCGGCGCCCGGCGTGCACCACCTGGTCTCCACCGTCACCGCCCGCACGACCGCGGACAACGCGGCGCTGGTGGAGGCCACCTTCCCCCCGGCCTCGGTGACGGGGACGCCGAAGGCACGGGCCCGCGAGCTGATCGCCGGGTGGGAACCGCGGTCGCGGGGCCTGCACTGCGGGGCGTACGGCCTCGCCCTGGGCCGGGACCTCGAGCTCGCGGTGGCCATCCGCACCCTCGAGGCCACCCCCGACGGGCGCGTCGAGTTGGGCGTGGGCGGCGGCATCACCATCGACTCGGACCCCGACGCCGAGTGGGACGAGTGCGTACACAAGGCCGCGTTCACCTGGGGCGGTGGACCGGTGCCCTGGTAGTCGGCAGCGCGCGACGTGGTGGTCAGCCCCGCGAGGTGCTCAGCCCCGCGAGTCGACGACCGCCTGGTAGAGCTCCCGCTTGGTCAGTGACGAGCCCTCGGCGACGGCCGCGCAGGCGTCCTTGAGCCGCTCTCCCGCCTCGACCCGCTCCTCCACGATCTCGACCAGGTCCTCGGTCGTGGCGGTCGAGTCCGCGGCGTCCGCCCCCTCGATCACCACCACGATCTCCCCGCGGACCCCGTCGGCGGTCCGCTCGGCCAGCTCGCCGAGCGTGCCCCGCAGGACCTCCTCGTACGTCTTGGTGAGCTCACGGCACACCGCCGCGCGCCGACCGGCGCCCAGCACCTCCGCCGCCTCGGCGAGAGTGTCCCCGAGGCGGTGGGGCGACTCGAAGAACACGCACGTGCGCTCCTCCGCAGCAAGCCGGGCCAGCCAGGTCCGGCGACGACCAGCGCGGCGCGGGGGGAAGCCGTCGAAACAGAACCGGTCCACGGACAGGCCGCTGAGCACCAGTGCCGTGGTGACGGCCGACGGGCCGGGAAGGCAGGTCACCGGGAGCCCGGCCTCGATACACGCGGTGACCAGCGAATACCCCGGGTCCGACACCGCGGGCATCCCGGCGTCGGTCACCACGGCCACCACGTCACCGGCGCGGACCCGGTCCATCAGCTGGGGCACGCGGCCCGTCTCGTTGTGCTCGTAGAAGCTCATGACCCGGCCGGGGACCGTCACCCCGAGCGCCGTGGCGAGCCCGCGCAGACGCCGGGTGTCCTCGGCGGCCACGACGTCGGCGGTGGCGAGCAGGTCCTTCAGCCGGGAGGAGGCGTCGCCCGGATTCCCTATGGGGGTGGCCGCCAACACGACACGTCCGGACGTCATGCGCTCCACCCTATCCCCGGTCGCCCCCGTCCCCGGTCGCCGATGTCCGCGCCCGCGTCCCGCCGGAGTCTCGTCCGCGTCTCGCCCGCGTCCTGCCCTGCCCGTGTCCCCGGTCCCGGGAAGGCCACCATTATGCTCGCGGTGTGACCTCGACCCCAGGCGTGCGATCCCCGGGCCGCCCGCTCCCGGATCCGGACACCGGGCCGGTCGACACCCCCCGCGACTGGATCGCCACCGGCGTCATCCTGGTCCTGGCCTTCCTCTCGCGCTTCTGGGGCCTGACCTCCGCCACGGACGAGGGCACCCCGGTCTTCGACGAGAAGCACTACGCGCCGCAGTCGTTCAGCATCGCGCAGCTGGGGATCGAGGAGAACCCGGCCTACGGACTGGTGGTCCACCCGCCCGTCGCCAAGCAGATCGAGTCGCTGGGCGGACTGCTCTTCGGCTACACCCCACTGGGCTGGCGGTTCACCGCCGCGATCTGCGGCGTGCTCGTGGTGTTCATGGTCATGCGGATCACCAGGCGGCTGACCCGATCCACGCAACTCGGCCTGGTCGCGGGCCTGCTGCTGTGTCTGGACGGGGTCACCTTCGTGACCTCCCGCATCGGCATGCTCGACATCTACCAGGTCCTGTTCGTCACTGCCGCCGCCGGTGCCCTGCTCGTCGACCGCGACCAGATGCGCGGCCGGATGCACCGCGCCGCGCTCGCCGGCCGGCTCCACCTGTCGGACTTCGGACCGCGACTGGGCTTCCGCTGGTGGCGGTTCACCGCCGGCGTCATGCTCGGGCTGGCCCTCGGCGTCAAGTGGTCGGGCCTGTACTTCATCGCGTTCTTCGGCCTCATGACGGTGGCCTGGGACTGGGCGTTGCGCAGCCGCTACGGGGTGCGGCGACCGCTGGCGGGCACGCTGCTCCGGGATGCCGTCCCGGCCTTCGTCACCCTGGTCATCTGGCCCGCCCTGATCCACATGTTCACCTGGCTCCCGTGGTTCGCCGGCGAGAACTCGGTGTACCGGCACGCGGTGGGGTCAAAGGTCGACGACAACTGGCTGCCCGACTCACTCCAGTCGTGGCTGTACTACCAGTCGTCCGTGCTCGACTTCCACTCCTCGCTCACCACCTCGGCGGGCAACCGACACCCGTGGGAGTCCAAGCCGTGGACCTGGCCGATGAGCCTGCGGCCGATGCTCTATTACGTCGAGCAGGGCGAGGACGTGACCGGCTGCGGTCAGGACTCCTGCGTCCGCGCCATCATGCTCCTCGGTACGCCCGCGATCTGGTGGCTCGCGATCCCGGTGCTCGGCTGGGCGTTCTGGCGGGCCGTCATCTGCCGCGACGGCCGGTACGCGTTCCCGCTCGTCGGCTACATGGCCGGCTATCTGCCGTGGTTCTTCCAGCACGACCGCCAGATGTACTTCTTCTACGCCTCGGTGATGGTGCCGTTCTTCGTGATGATGGTCGCGCTGGTGCTGGGCGAGATCGCCGGCAGGTCCACCGACTCGCCACGGCGCAAGACGATCGGCCGGGCGATCGTGTGCCTCTATCTGGGGCTCGTGGTGGCCAACTTCCTCTACATGCTGCCCATCCTGTCGGGGATGCCCATCACCTCGACGGAATGGAACCAGCAGCTCTGGCTGCCGTCCTGGCGTTAGCCTCGACTCGCCCCGCCGTGCCGCCCACCGCGAGCGACGCCGGCCCTACCCGCCCAGCGCCCGGTCGATGCTGAACCGGCCCGCCCCGACCGCCGCGATGAGCAACACGCCCACCCCGAGTGCCACCACGAGCTCCCAGCCGTTCTGGGTGACGAAGGGCCCGTTGGTGGCATGGACGAAATACAGGGCTCCCGCCATGTCCACCGCCAGCAGGATCCCGGCCAGCGGCGTGAGGATGCCCGCGATGAGTGCGATCCCCGCGATCAACTCGACCCCGGCGACGACCGCGGCCGTCACCTCCGGTTGCGGGATCCCGTACCCGGCGAACTGCTCGCCCACCCGGCTCAACCCCAGCGTGAAGAACTTCTGCCACCCGTGGGCCACGAACACCGCCCCGAGCCCGAGCCGGGCCAGCAGGATGGCGGCGTCGTTGAGGGTCTCCATCCCCCTCACGGGAGGATTCCCTCTCCGGCCTTGTTGATGCGACGGCTCAGGAGTCTCATCGCGAGCGTGTAGAGCGGCGGAGCGAACTTCTGGGCGGCGAACCCCAGTCGGATGTCCGGCGAGGTGTAGACGATGTAGCGCCCCTTGCGTACGCCCTCGAGTGTCTTCTCGGCCGCGACCTCCGGGGTGACGGCATGGCGTCTGAACTGGTCCACGGTCTTGGCGACCTGCGGGTTCGAACGGTCCACGCCCGCGATCTCGACGGTCTCCACCAACGGGGTGTCCACCCCGCCGGGACACACCAGGTGCACGCCGATCCCGTACGGCGCCAGGTCGAAGCGGAGCACCTCGGCGATGCCACGGATGCCGAACTTGGCGGCGCTGTACGCGGCGTGCCACGGCAGACCCAGCAGACCGGCGGCGGACGAGACCATGACGAGCGCGGCGGGTCGCTTCGCCGCCATCATCGCCGGGACGAACGCCTCGATCACGTGGATGGTGCCCATGAGGTTGACCTCGACCATGGACCGCCAGACGCGGTGTTCGAGCAGGTCGGGCCGCCCCCATGCCGAGTTGCCCGCGACGTGGAAGATCGCGTGCGGGGCGCCGTGCGCGGCGATCGTGCTCTCGCCGAACCCCATCACCGCCTCGTGCTCGGTGATGTCCACGGTCTCGGAGCCCAGCACCGCGCCACCCGCGTCCCGGCAGGCCTGTGCCGCCGTCTGCAACCCGGCGGCGTCGCGGTCCGTCAGCACCAGCCGCGCGCCCTCGCCCGCCAGCCGGATCGCCACGGCGCGGCCGATCCCGCTGGCCGCTCCGGTGACCACGCAGGTCTTGCCACGGTAGTCGGTGATCCGTCGCCTCGACATGTGCTTCCCTTCCGGCCCGGGTCGCTCGAGCGGGCCTCCTGGGGTCCCACCGTAGCGGCCCGCCGGTGCCAGGAAGGTGGCCTGACGCCGGTGTCAGGAAGGTGGCCTGACGCCGGTCGGGGTCAGCCGCGCGCCGGGACGGGCGGAACGTGGTCGCGCAACACGCAGCGGCTCCCGCTGTAGATCGTGGCCATGCAGCGGTTGCAGTGCACGCACAGGGACCGACGACGATCATCGGCCCTCAGCTTGTTGGGCAGGTCCGGCTCACGCAGGAGGCCGCGCCCCATGGCCACGAACTCGAATCCCGCGCTCATCGCCTTGTCGATCGACGGTCGGTCGACGATCCCCCCGAGCAGCATCATGGGCATACTCACGGCCTCGCGGATCTGGCGGGCGTCGTCGAGCATGTAGGCGTCCGTGTAGGGGTACTCCTTGAACATCCTGGGTCCGACGACCTTCATGCCCAGCTTGATGACCGTCGGCTGGGTGGCGGCGAACTCGTGCAGCGGCGCGTCGCCCTTGAACAGGTAGATGGGGTTGAGCAGGGAGCTGCCCACGGTCATCACCAGGGCGTCCGCCGAGCCGTCCTCCTCGATCCACCTGGCCACCTGCACGGCCTCGTCGATCCAGAATCCGCCGGGCACGCCGTCGTCCATGTTGAGCTTGATGGTCACGGCGATCCGGTCGCCCATCGCGTCGCGGATGGCGCGGCCGATGCGGCGGGCGAACCGAGCACGGTTCTCGAGGGACCCGCCGTAGGAGTCCTTGCGCTTGTTCAGCTTGGGGCTGAGGAACTCGCTCACCAGGTAGTTGTGCCCGAAGTGCACCTCGATGGCGTCGAACCCGGCCTCCGCCGCCCCGCGGGCCGCTCGGACGTGGTCCTCCACGATCCGATCGATATCCGCCTCGGTGCAGGCCCTGGTCAGGGACATTCCCGTGGGGGCCGGGATGCGGGACGGCCCCATCGCCGGCATCTTGTTGGAGGCGGAATTGGCCACCGCCCCCGCGTGGCCGACCTGCGCCGAGACGGCCGCGCCCTCGGCGTGCACCGTGTCGGTGAGCTTGCGCAGCATGCCGCCGTCGTCCATGCCCCAGTGATACTGGTGCCGGTCGGTCCGACCCTCGGGCGAGGTGGCCAGGTAGGCGACCGTCGTCATGCCGACGCCGCCGCGGGCGT
This sequence comes from Dietzia sp. B44, assembly GCF_014145245.1. Classification (NCBI taxonomy): domain Bacteria; kingdom Bacillati; phylum Actinomycetota; class Actinomycetes; order Mycobacteriales; family Dietziaceae; genus Dietzia; species Dietzia sp. B44. Next base: position 9,769 of record NZ_JAALEF010000007.1, read on the forward strand.
ACTCGGCGTGGAACTCGATGAGCTCGTCGGTGACCCGGCCCTCGGGGCAGCGGCCCTCGAACGTCGCGGCCTTGACGATGCGGTTGCGCAACGTCACGTTTCCGATCTTCGCCGGGCTGAAGACATCGGGCGCGGGGCTACCTGGTGCGAGGGTCATGAGCGAACTATAACGCGTTCCAATCCAGTGATCACGTGCTTTGGCCAGCACTTTTGCACTGAGTGCAATTCGCTCACCTGTCTCCGTGCCCGTCTTGCGAGCGCGCGCCGGCCCGCTCAGCCCTGGGGGGTGAGCGACGTCGCGTCGATCCCCGCGAGCGCCTGATCCACCAGGTCGGCCGCCGAGTCCGTGGGTACCACCCTCTCCAGGGCACTCCCCACCCCCGGGACGCCACCGACGAGCGCGGAGACCGAACCGTTGGTGTCTCCGGCGAGCAGGTGGTCGATCGACCTGCCCAGCGCCGGTGCGACCGAGCAGACCGCGCTGGTCGGCAGTCCGGCCCCGGCGAGGTTGGCCACGCTACCGACGTTGCAGACCGCGGTGGCCGTGGAACCGACCGGCCCGCTGGTCGACCCCGGAAGCGAACCGGTGACGGAACCGAGCTGCGCGTTCGCCGTCCCGGCGCCCGCGAGGAGGGTTACGGCGGCCATGCCGCACACGGTGAGAAGTCTTCCGGACATGTCGCTCTCCCTGGGGTCGTCGAGGGCGGCGCTCACCGCCTGCACCTCAGCACATCAGAGTTCGCTTACCTCAAAGTGGACTTTGCGTGGATTACGGGTGCGTCCACGACGAACGGGCGCCCCGCGGATCCGCCAGGGACGACCCCTGTGGCTAGTCGGTGGGCTCGACCCGGTCGGCGTGACCGAGCGACCTCCCCGGAGCGACGAGATCTCTGACAGCCCGCTTCAGTTCGGTGATCTCGGGGAATCCGCCATCCCTCTTGCGGTTCCAGACCTGCTCGTCGCCGACATCGATCCGGAACGTGCCGCCGGTGGCAGGCACGAGCGCGATCTCGCCGATCTCGCTCTCGAAAGTCTGGAGAAGCTCACCCGCGTACCACTGGGCGCGGAGCATCCACCGGCACTGCGTACAGAAGGTGATGGCGATCCGAGGAGACGGCATACCGCCCACAGTGCCACAGGCGGACTGACCGGTATCAGCGCTGGGCAGGCTCCGCCTGCTCCGGATGCTCCTCGTACATCGAGTCGATCTCCTCGACGCTCCTGCCGGTGGTCTCAATGCGGAACAGCCACGTGATGAGAGCCCCGAGCAGGGACGTCCCCACCAGGATCGCCAGGACTGCGCCGGTGCCCCAGGCGACCAGAAGGATCGGGAACAGGAACGAGGTCAGCACCGCGCCCGACTTGGCGATGGACGCCGCCATGCCGGCACCGGTCCCGCGCAGGGCGGTCGGGAACACCTCCCCCGCCACCACGTACGTCATGGAATTGGGCCCGAGGTTGGTCATGAACTGGAACAGGATGAAACCGGCAAAGACGAGCACCGTCTGCAGCGACCCGTGGGCGAGGGTGGACGACGCGGCGATCGCCAGCCCTGTCGCGCAGCCGAGGAACCCCAGCATCTGCAACCGCATTCGACCCCACCGGTTGACCAACACGATGGCGACCAGGATGCCCACCAGGAGGAAGACGTCGATGAGGGCGGCCCCCTTGGCGCCGAGCAGATCCTTGTGGATGATGGCCGACGACGAGGACCCGCTACTGGCGACGTTCCCGAGCGTGGTCGCGATGATCGTCGGCGTGAAGATGCCGATGCCGTAGGTGCTCAGATCCTGGAGGAACCACGGCACCGATGCCAGGATGGTCGACCGACGCCACGGGGCCGCGAACAGCGCGCGGACGTCCTTGGTCTCCGCCTCGTCCGCGCCCCGGTCTGCCGAGAGTGTCACGACCGAGGGGTACTGCGGCGTGCGATCGAGGAGCTTTCTGAGTTCGACCTCGGCCTCCGCGTGGCGACCGACGTTCGCGAGCCAGTGCGGGCTCTGGACGATGAACAACCGGCCGACGGCGACGAGTGCCGCCGGCACCACGACGACGCCGAACATCAGCCGCCAGGAGTCGAGCGAGTCGGTGGTGCTGAGGATCGCGACACCGACCAGGGTCCCCGCCACGGCCCCTACCGCCTGGAACGCGAACGCCGACAGCACCAGTCTTCCGCGGCCGGCGGTGGACTGCGTCTCGGAGATCATCGCGTGGGCGGTCGGGTAGTCGCACCCCAGAGCGGTGCCCATCCCGAACAGGCACACCAGGAACACGGCGAACCCGGGCGCCACGGTGGCGCCGAGCAGGAACACGGTGAACAGCACTATCTCGATGAGGAACATCTGTCTGCGGCCGAACCGGTCCGAGAGTCCACCGAGCGCGGTGGCGCCGACCATGATCCCGGCCAGAGGCGCCGCGGTGAGGAGACCGGTCCCCACAGCAGAGAGGGACCAATAGGCGGTGATCAGGGGCAGCGCCACCCCGATGAGGAACACGATCAGCCCCTCGAAGAACTTCCCCGCCGAGGCGAGCCACCAGATCCTGCCCTGCATGCTCGTCATGCCGCCGGCGACCGCGGGGGTGCCGTCCCGCCAGCGGGGGGTCTCGTCGATGTATCGCTGAACCGTCGAGGGGGTCCCGGTTAGTCGTCGCCCTCGGACGCGGGTATCGCCATGACGCAGAACATTACTCAGGCGCGTCCGCGCGAATCGTGGTGGTGGTGAACCCCGTGTTAACGATCGGGGCCACTGCCCTCAAACGCCCGCGCCCAGCTCCACGAGCAACACCCCGCCGGCGATCAGGACGATCCCCGCACCCATCAACGGCGTGAGGGGTTCGCGGAAGAGCAGTCGGCTCAGGACCGCGGCCAGGGCCACGCCGGCGGCCGTCCAGATCCCGTAGGCGACCCCCAGCGGCATCCCCTCGGCCAGCGTCAGGGAGAGGAACACGAAGGCCACCAGGTAGCCGGGCACGACGGCGGCGTACCACCGCGCGTTGTCGACGGCCATCCGGAGCGAGAGCGTCGCGGCGAGCTCGAAGGAGATCGCGACGGCGAGATAGGCCCAGGCCATCAGCCGGCCCCCTCGGCGCGTGACCGGGCGCGCTGGGATCCCAGTTCGACGCACAACACCCCGGCGATGATCACCGCGATGCCCGCGATCATCAGCGGGGTCAGCGGCTCGTGGTAGATCAGGGACGACAGGCCCGCCGTCAGGGCGACGCCGGAGGCCCCCCAGATGCCGTACGCCACCCCGAGCGGCACGCCCGCCCGCAGGGTGAGGGCCAGGAAGGCGAACGCGCCCACGTACCCGACGGCCACCATCGCGTAGAGCGCGGGCGTGGTGAGCGCCCCCTTCAGTGAGAGCGAGCCCGCCACCTCGAGGGCGATCGCCGCGGCGAGGAACAGCCACTTGCCGCCCACATCAGTGTTCATCGGTCGCCGTTCCTCCAGCAAATGACGGATGTCCCGGGCCATCTGACTCGATGGTCCGGGACATCTCTCCGTGGAGCTAAGGGGAATCGAACCCCTGACCTTCTCGATGCGAACGAGACGCGCTACCAACTGCGCTATAGCCCCCCGGCACCCTCGCGGGCGACGGTGCCGCCCTCTCGAGCAGCGAGGGATACCTTACCAGCACGTCCGGGCGACCGACCAAACCGGGAGGCCGGGAGGCCTCATGAGCTCGCGGTGTGCGTGTGCATCCGCACCCCGTCGTCGTTGAAGATGCTGATCACCTGCGCCGGCCGCGCCCCGGCGGCCGACAGACTGTGCGGGATCTTGGTGTCGAACTCCGCTGCCTCACCCCGGGTCAGGATCAACTCCTGGTCGCCCAGGACCAGGCGCAACTTCCCGGACAGGACGTAGAACCACTCGTAGCCGTCGTGGACCCGGGGTTCGGGCGCGGTGCTCGCCGGCGGGTAGGTGATCTTGTAGGTGCCCACCGATGATCCCTCGGGGGCCAGGGGCGCGATCACCATCCCGTCCCGGTGGACCACGGGACGCCGCACCCTCGGGTCGACCGTCGTCGGGGCCACCAGATCGTCGAGGCTGATCCCCAACTGGCGGGTGAGCGGGAGGAGCAGCTCGAGGCTGGACTGTCGTTTGCCCGATTCGAGACGGGAGAGCGTGCTGGCCGACATGTCCGCGCGCTCGGCCAACTGGTCCAGGGTCCAGCCCTTGCTGTGGCGGTACGCCCGCAATCGCGTCCCGACCTGCCTGAGTTCCTCCGTCACACGCAACTCCTTGCCAATAGTGCAAATCTCCTTGCAGTTTACGCATACCAGGCGTGAACTGTTGTCATGCACACGAACAAGGACATCGAGGAACACTGGGACGCCATCGTGATCGGCGGCGGGGCCGCGGGGCTGTCGGCGGCGCTGATGCTGGGCCGGGCGCGCCGCCGCGTGCTCGTCGTCGACGCCGGCGAACCGCGCAACCGCTTCGCCGCACACATGCACGGCGTCCTCGGCCACGAGGGGATGGATCCGCTCGAGCTGCTCCGCCGGGGCCGCGAGGAGCTCCGCGAGTACGACGTCACGGTGCGGACGGGGTCCGTGACCGTGGTCCGCGACAGCGGGGTCGACAGTGGGGTCGACAGTGGGGTCGACATCGGGGGGAACGACGTGGCCGGGGCCGGCCTCACCGTCGAGTTCGCCGACGCGGCGCCCGCGACGGCACGCGCCCTGGTCGTCGCGTCCGGACAGACCGACGAGCTGCCGGACATCCCCGGCCTGCAGGAGTTCTGGGGCACGAGCGTCCTCCACTGCCCCTACTGCCACGGCTGGGAGGTCCGCGGCCGCAGGATCGCGGTGCTGGGCACCACGGCCATGTCAGCGCATCAGGCGCAACTCGTGCGCCAGTGGACCGATGACCTGGTGTTCCTCACCGCCGGTAGCGGTGCACCCGATGCCGACGTGGCCACCCGACTGCGGGCCCGCGGCGTGCGGCTCGAGGCGACTCCCGTCGACCGGGTCCTGACCGAGAACGGGCGACTGAGCGGCGTCCGTCTGGAGGACGGACGGGAGATCGCACTCGACGCGATCTTCGCCGCACCGGCGGCGCGGCCGCACGACCGGTTCCTCGACGGGCTCGACCTGGAGCGGACCACCACCCCGATGGGCACGGCCCTGGCGGTGGATCAGTTCGGCGCGACGACCCATCCGCGCATCTGGGCGGCGGGCAACGTCGCCAACCCGGGCGCGACCGTGCCCGTGTCCATGGCCGCGGGGTCGATGGCCGGCGGGATGGTCAACATGATGCTGGTCAACGAGGACTTCGACCGCGCGGTCGCTGCCTCACCCGCCTCGGGCTCATCGGTCTCGAGCGGTGCGCCGGACTCGACCGGCACTCCCGCCGAGCACTGGGAGGGCGAGTACGCGGACGACGGTCCCCGGTGGTCGGGGGCGGTCAACGCCACGACCGCAGCCGTGGTCGACGCGCTCCCGGTCGGATCCGCGCTCGACCTGGGCTGCGGCGAGGGCGGCGACGCGGTCTGGTTGGCGGAGCGGGGGTGGGACGTCACCGCGGTGGACCTGTCCCCCACGGCGGTCTCCCGGGGAGCGGAGGCGGCGGCCGCCCGAGGCGTGGCCGACCGGATCGACTGGGTCGCCCACGACCTGACCACCTGGACCACCGACGAGCGCGTCGACCTCGTCACGGCCAGCTTCTTCCACTCCCCCGTCGAGCTGTCCCGCACGCGGATACTCCGACGCGCCGCCGAGTGGGTCCGGCCCGGCGGTCACCTA
>NZ_JAALEF010000082.1:0-8977 GCF_014145245.1 Dietzia sp. B44
GGCGGGTGCCGATCACCGTGCGCTCCCGGGCGCGGGCGACTCCCTCGTCGTCGATCCCCAGCTCGTCGTCCATCTCGTCGAGAACCTGCGCGTACCCGATGGCCCGCCGGGCCGTCACGCCCTCGAGCAGTCCGAGCCCGACGAGCCCACGCACCTCGTCGATCAGCCCGTCGGCGAACATGCGCCCGGTACGGGCGTCCAGCCGGTCATCGAGCTCGGGAAGCGCGCACCGTAGGCCGAGCAGCCGCGTGCCCCACCGAGGTGCGCCGATGGTCGGTCTCGAGGCGGAGAACGGCTGACCGGTCAGCTCCACCACCTCCAGTGCCCGAACAGTCCGGCGGGGATCGGTCGGCAGGATGGTCCGAGCGGCCTCGGGGTCCGCGCGGGCGAGCTCGGCGTGCAACGCCCGGACCCCGATCTCCTCGAGGCGCCGTTCGTAGCGCGCCCGGACCGCGGGATCCGTGTCGGGGATGGACCAGCCGTCGACCAGGGCCTGGATGTACATCATCGATCCTCCGCACAGGATCGGCACGTTCCCGCGCTCCCGGATCTCCGCGATCTCGCGCTCGGCCTCGCGACGGAAGTCGGCGACGCTCGCGGTCTCGGTCACCTCGAGGACGTCGAGCCTGTGATGCGGGATGCCACGTCGGAGGGACGGCGGGAGCTTCGCGGTACCGATGTCCATGCCGCGGTACTGCTGCATGGCGTCACAATTGACCACCTCCCCGCCCAGCCGCTGCGCCAGATCGAGGGCGAGGTCGGACTTCCCGGTGCCGGTCGGGCCCACCACCGCGACCGGTGCGGGGCCGCTCACCCGTGACCCCACTGACCCGGGGAATCCGACGACGACGAGAGATCCCAGCGAGCGCAGTGATACCCCACACCGAACGGCGCCCAGGACACCGACTCCACCGCAGACCTCTCCCCGACCAGCCCGGCCAGCCCGAGCCACGCGGGCCGGCTCCACCACCCCACGGCCTCCGCCACCGCGTCACCGGGATCGGGCAGCGGGCCACCGCGACGCAGCCACTCGGTGAGATCCGAGTCGAGGGCGACACCACGCGGGTCCTCGGGCACGGGTGCCCGGGGGGTGAGGGAGGCGGGACCGTCCCCCACGACGACCACGAGGGTGCCGCGCCCGGGGGGCCGAGAGACCCGTCCACCGCCGGTGACGCCCGCGAACGACCGGGGCTGGTCGATCCCGGCGCGGTCGAGCAGCCACCATGCGATCAGGGCCGCGTCGGGGACATCCTCGTACTCGGCTTCCACCGCCTCGGAACGCCCGACCCGGACCGCCGCCCCCCACCTCGACAGCGAGGAACGGACGTCACCCATCGTCCGCCCCTCGGGGTCCGAGCCGAGCACGAGCACCCTCTCGAGGCCGGACGACGCCGTCCTGAGCAGATCCAGCGCGGCGTCGACCTGGCCGGCGGTCTCCGCGGCCGCCTCTCCGGACAGTTCGGGCACCAGAACCGGTGCGCCGGGTACCAGGACGACAGGGGTGTTCACACGGAGCACCTTACTGACCTCCGCAGGAGCGCCGCCCCGGGACTCTGTCGGACTCGCTGGGGATACCCCGGCGCCCGGGCGGCGGTTGGTACACACTAGGGAGATGCCGACCCCTCACCGGGACGGCGAGGCGACGACCGGTGGGATTCCGGCGATGGTGCCGTGTCACGCGGCAGAACGAAACGAGGACCAGATGAGCGACCAGTCACCGACCACCCCCGGGGAGGCGAACCCCGGAACGTCCGCACCGACCCCCACTCCGACCCCGGGCCCGCGTCCCGGTGCGCCGTCCCCCGCAGCACTGGCCCGGAAGGTGGCACCGCGAGCGGTGGCGGCCCCCGAGTCGCGCATCGTCCGGGCGTCGGACCCGTCCGAATGGGGTCGGGTCGACGACTCCGGCGCCGTGTTCGTCAGGACCTCCGAGGGCGAACGCCAGGTCGGCTCCTGGCAGGCGGGTGCACCCGAGGAAGGTCTGGCCCACTTCGGCCTCCGGTACGACGACCTGGTCGCGGAGGTCTCACTCCTCGAAGCGCGACTCGACTCGCACCCACAGGACGCGCGCAAGACCCGGGCCTCCGCCGAGGCCCTCGCCGAGCAGCTCCCCTCCGCTGCGGCCGTGGGGGATCTCGACGCCCTCGCGACCCGACTCGCCACCGTGGTCGAGCGCTCCGGCGCTGTCGAGGTCGAGGCGCGCCAACGCAAGGACGAGGAGCGCGCCACCGCGATCGCCCGCAAGGAGGCGCTGGCCGTCGAGGCGGAGGAGATCGGTGAGTCGTCCACCCAGTGGAAGGCCGCCGGCGATCGCCTCAGGGAGATCCTCGACGAGTGGAAGACCATTCGCGGCATCGACCGCAAGACCGACGACGCACTGTGGAAGCGCTTCTCCAAGGCCCGCGAGGCGTTCAACCGGCGCCGTGGTTCCCACTTCGCGGAACTCGACCGCACCCGCGCCTCCGTCAAGCGCGTCAAGGAGGAGCTGGTCGAACGAGCCGAAGCCATCTCGGCCTCGACCGACTGGAACGACACGGCCACCGCGTTCAGGCGCCTCATGGACGAGTGGAAAGCCGCGGGCCGCGCTCCCCGCGAGGCCGACGACGCCCTGTGGAAGCGCTTCAAGGCCGCCCAGGACAGGTTCTTCGACGCCCGCCACGCCGCGGCCGCCGAGCGGGACGCGGAATTCGAGGGCAATGCGGACGCCAAGGAGGCGCTGCTCACCGAGTTCTCGGGCCGGATCAATCCCGACGAGAACCTCGACGCGGCCCGTTCGGCGCTACGGGAGCTGCAGACCCGCTGGGAGGAGATCGGCAAGGTCCCACGGGAGAGGATGGGGCAGCTCGAGGGACGGATCCGAGCCCTGGAGAAGACCGTCTCCGACGCGGCCGACGCCGAATGGCGACGGACCGACCCGGAGGCCAAGGCCCGCGCCGCCCAGTTCTGGGTGCGGGTGGACGACTTCGAGGCACAGGCGGCGAAGGCCGACGCCGCGGGCAAGTCGAAGGACGCCGAGAAGGCCCGTGCGCAGGCCATGCAGTGGAAGGAATGGGCCGAGGCCGCCGAGAACGCGGTCGACACCCGCTGATCACGCCGACAGGGCCCCACCGACACGGTGGGGCCCTGCTGCACGGGGTGGATCCGAGGGGTGCGGCGAGCTGGTTCAGTCGCCGTGGCGGACGGAGTCCTCGAGCTCGCGCTGTTCGGGAGTGCGCGCCCACAGGACGCCGGCCAGGGTCATCACCAGGAGCAGCACCAGGATCACACTGACGTACAGGCCGATCCCGGGGGCGCCGAAATCCTGGAAGTCGGGGTTCGGTCCCCGTCCGGACTGGCGAAGCCAGATCGCCAGCATCCCGTAGACCGTGGCCACGCAACTGGCGCCCCAGGCGATCCCCGCTGCCCACCACTTCTGGGTGATGATCATGACGGATCCGAACAGGATGGCGCCGACCGAATAGAGCAGGACGAAGACGTGGGAGGGCAGCGAGGTCTGCTGGTCCCGGGCCGCCTCGGTGAAGAAGAGCACGTCCAGGCCACGCACCCCGTCGCTGTGGGGAAGCGCGAGTGCGGCGGCGAGCAACACGATCAGGACGGCCGACGCGAGATAGGCCTTGCCGATGACGAGGGTGTGGCCCAGCATCCTGTCCCTGCGTCGGAACTCCGAATCCACGGTCCTGCTGGATTCCATGATCCCCTGGATGGGGTCCGGGCGGTCAGCGGTGTTCACGTGAGGCATCCCTTCTGGGTGGTGTCGGAGGCGAGGACGTCACGTCGCAGCGTGGGCAGTCCGAGCCCCACGCCGATCGGCGGGGTCTCCGGCTTCTCACCTGCCTCGTGTCTGTCACCCGCCCTGGTGGTCCGACAGGTCAGCACGCCGTCGTCGGCGAGCAGGTGGTGCGGGGCGGCGGAGGTGATTCTGGTGGTGACCACGTCGCCGGGTCGGATCCGCCCGGCGTGCTCCCCCACCGGGGCGAAGTGCACCAGGCGGCCGTCCCGGGCCCTGCCGGTCATCCGGGCGGTGGCGGCGTCCTTACGGCCCTGGTCGGCGGTGACGAGCAGCTCGACCTCACGGCCGACCTGCTTCCGGTTCTCCTCGAGGGTGATCCGCTCCTGCAGTTCGATCAGTCTCTCGTAGCGCTCCTGAACGACGGACTTGGGGATCTGGTCGGCCATCGTCGCCGCAGGGGTCCCCGGTCGCGGCGAATACTGGAACGTGAAGGCGCTCGTGAACCGGGCCTTCTCCACCACGTCGAGGGTGGCCTGGAAGTCCTCCTCGGTCTCCCCGGGGAACCCGACGATGATGTCCGTGGTGATGGCCGCGTGCGGCATCGCGGAACGCACCCTGTCCAGGATGCCCAGGAATCGCTCCGACCGGTACGAACGACGCATCGCGCGCAGGACTCGGTCCGAGCCGGACTGCAGGGGCATGTGAAGCTGTGGGCAGACGGCGGGGGTGTCGGCCATCGCCTCGATCACGTCATCGGTGAACTCCGCCGGATGTGGTGAGGTGAACCGGATCCGCTCGATGCCCTCGACCCGACCGGCGGCGCGCAGCAACTTCGCGAAGGCGCCTCTGTCGGATGGCTCGGCGGGGTCGTGGAACGATCGCCCGTAGGCGTTGACGTTCTGTCCGAGCAGGGTGACCTCGAGGACACCCTCGTCCGCCAGTGCCTTCATCTCCGCCAGGACCTCACCGGGTCTACGGTCCACCTCCTTGCCGCGGAGGGACGGGACGATGCAGAACGTGCAGGTGTTGTTGCACCCCACGGACACCGAGACCCAGCCGGCGTAGGCGGACTCCCGGGTGGCGGGGAGGGTCGAGGGGAAGTGCTGGAGCGAGTCGGCGATCTCCACCTCGGCCCGCTCGTTGTGCCGGGAGCGCTGGAGCAGCGTGGGCAGGTGCCCGAGATTGTGTGTGCCGAAGACCACGTCGACCCACGGGGCCCGCGTGACCACGACGTCCTTGTCCTTCTGCGCCAGGCATCCCCCGACCGCGATCTGCAGTCGGGGATTGGCGTCCTTCCACGGCCGCAGGTGGCCGAGCGTGCCGTACAGGCGGTTGTCCGCGTTCTCGCGAACGGCGCACGTGTTGAACACCACGAGGTCCGGCAGAGTGCCCCGGGCAGGGTCGGCCTCACCCTCGAACGGCACATACCCGGCCGCGTCGAGCACACCGGAGAGCCGCTCGGAGTCATGGACGTTCATCTGGCACCCGAAGGTCCGCACCTGGTAGGTGCGCCCCTCGACGCGCTCGACGCCGGTGTCTCCGGCCGTCGCCTGCAGGTCGGTCACGAGAGAATCCACGCAGGCCAGGGTACTCAGGGCGACACCTGGGCCGCCAATTCGGCGTCGACCACCGTCATCGCCAACCCCGTCGGATAGCCCCGGCGGGCGAGGAACGCCACCAGCCTGCGCCGTTCTCCCTGGAGATCCGCCCCGGGACCGGAGTCGACCGGGCTGCGGCTGAGCCTCGCGCGCACGAGTTCGGTGGCCTGCTGTCGGTCATCGGCCTCGTCGATGCCGGCCACCGCCCCCGCGATATGGACCTCGGCGACACCCTTCTCGCGGAGTTCACGTTCGAGTGCTCCCCGCGACCGTCCGCGTCGACGCCGCCGACCCCGGACCCATTCCGAGGCGAAGTCCGCGTCATCGAGCAGGCCCCAGGCGCGGACCCTGTCCAGCGCCTCGTCCACCGCGTCCGGCGCGTGGTCCTTACCCAGCAGCCGCTCCCGCAGTTCGTGTCGGCTCCGTGGCCGGTGGCGCAGAAGTCGGAGAGCCGCCGTCGCGGCCTCGTGGGCCTCGGGTGCCAACGGGGGCAGGTCCGAGCTACTCGACGGCCTGGCCTCCACCGCCGCGATGGCGGTGCGTAGATCGTCCGTGTCGACACCCCGCCCCGGCTCGGCCGCACACGGGTCCTGCACGCTCATCAGAACTCGACGGGCACCACGTCGATAGGCGCGTCCTCATCGGACTCCGCCTCGATCTCCGCGATCTCCGCACCCGCCCCGATATTGAGCTTGTCGAGGATCTTCCGCTCGATCTCGTCGCGGACCGAGGGGTTCTCCTTGAGGTACCGGCGGGCGTTCTCCTTGCCCTGGCCCAACTGGTCCGCCCCGTAGGTGAACCAGGAACCCGACTTCTTGACGAAGCCGTTCTCCACACCCATGTCGATGAGCGATCCCTCGCGACTGATGCCCTCGCCGTAGAGGATGTCGAACTCCGCGATCTTGAACGGGGGCGCGATCTTGTTCTTGACGACCTTGACCTTGGTGCGGTTACCCACCGCATCCGCGCCGTCCTTGAGGGTCTCGATCCGGCGCACGTCCAGGCGGACGGAGGCGTAGAACTTGAGCGCCTTACCGCCCGTGGTGGTCTCGGGCGAGCCGAACATCACCCCGATCTTCTCGCGCAGCTGGTTGATGAAGATCGCGGTGGTGTTGGTGTTGTGCAGCGCACCCGTCATCTTGCGGAGCGCCTGGCTCATCAGTCGCGCCTGCAAGCCCACGTGGCTGTCGCCCATCTCGCCCTCGATCTCCGCCCGCGGCACCAACGCCGCGACGGAGTCGACCACCAGGATGTCGATGGACCCCGACCTGACCAGCATGTCGGCGATCTCGAGCGCCTGCTCACCGGTGTCCGGCTGGGAGACGATGAGGTTGTCCGTGTCCACGCCGAGCTTGCGGGCGTACTCCGGATCCAACGCGTGCTCCGCGTCGATGAACGCGGCGATCCCGCCGGCGGCCTGCGCGTTGGCCACCGCGTGCAGCGCGACGGTCGTCTTGCCGGACGACTCCGGACCGTAGATCTCCACGACGCGGCCCCGTGGGAACCCGCCGATCCCGAGTGCCACGTCGAGGGACAGGGCACCGGACGGGATGACCTGGACCGGCGGCCGGGTGTCGTCCCCGAGCCGCATGACCGACCCCTTGCCGTAGGCCTTGTCGATCTGCGCGAGCGCCAACTCCAGCGCCTGTTCGCGGTTCTGGGCCACGCCCGTCCTGGTACCTGACTTGGCGGTGGTCTTGGGGGCCATGATGCTCTCCGTTCGTGCTCGACCTCCGGTGTCGTGCCGGACGGTCTGTGTGGTCTGCTCGCTCGCGGACGCTACGGGTCGGGTACGACAGATGCGTCTCGCACGAGCCCGGCAACCCTTCACTGTGGAGGGATGTCGCCCTGTGGACGGGCCATCCCGTCATCACATGACCCGAGTGTAGACGAACGCGTGTTCGAGATCGAACGACACGCCGCCACGGGGTCAGCGTAATGAGTCGGGAACCTCGAACTCCGAACACAGCGCCAACCAGACCTGCTTGACGGAGGCACCGGCGTCGATGGCCTCGTCGGCGGTGCGCCCGTCGAACGCGGCCAGATGATGGGACCTCACGAGATGATCGGCCCGCAGGTCCCCGAAGGCCTCGACGGTCCGGGCCCTGAACTCGGTCAGTGTCACGTGTGCCCCTTCACCACGGACGACGACGGGCCGCCGGTCAGTTCACCGGCGGCCCGTCCTCGGACGACTCACTGCTGTTCGGTCTGCGCCTGCTGCTGAGGCGGGGTGGCGGACTGCGGCTGCCCCTGGGGGAGCTGGGACGCAGAGCCGGTCCCCTGTCCGAGCTGACCACCCTCGGCCTTCATCGACGCCCGGATCTGCTCGAGACGGCTGTGCCCGGCCATCTGGGTCGAGGCCTGCTCGACCTCGAGCATCCGGCCCTGAACCGAGTTCTGGGCGAGCTCCGCCGACCCGAGGGCGTTGGCGTACCGCCGCTCGATCTTGTCGCGGACCTGGTCGAGGTTCGGGGTGTTCCCGCCCGACGAGACCTCGGACATGGACTGCAGCGACGCGCTGACCTGCTCCTGCATCTTGGCCTGCTCCAGCTGGCTGAGCAGCTTGGTCCGTTCGGCCACCTTCTGCTGGAGCACCATCGCGTTCTGCTCCACGGCCTTCTTGGCCTGGGCCGCGGCCTGGAGCGACTGGTCGTGGAGTCCCTTGAGGTCCTCGACGTTCTGCTCGGCGGTGACCAGCTGAGCGGCGAAGGCCTCCGCGGCGTTCTCGTACTCGGTCGCCTTCTGGGTGTCGCCGTTCTGATGGGCCTGCTCGGACATCTGCAGTGCCTGCCGCGTGGAGCCCTGCAGCTTCTCGATGTCGGCGAGCTGGCGGTTGAGCTTCATCTCCAGCTGCCGCTGGTTGCCGATCACGGCGGCCGCCTGCTGGGACAGCTGCTGGTGCTGCCGCTGCGCGTCCGAGATGGCCTGCTGGATCTGGACCTTGGGGTCAGCATTCTCGTCGATCTTCGAATCGAACAACGCCATGAGGTAGCGCCATGCCTTGGTGAACGGATTGGCCATCGCTGCGTAGTGTCCTTCTGCCGATTCGGACGACTGGTCGGTACCACGGTACCGAACAAGGTCGGGGGGCGACCACCGGGCGTTGCCGGGGTGGGGCTCAGGCCGCGAGGACGGGCTCCGCGACGGTGCCCGGGAGCGAGACGGTACCCGGGGGCGAGACCTCGAGGGCCGCGCGGATGAGGATCTCGCCGAGCGAGACGTCGAGCGCACCCGAGATGGACGCGAGCAACTCGCTCGAGGCCTCCTTGCGACCACGTTCGATCTCGGAGAGATACCCGGGACTCACCCGGGCGGCGTCGGCGACGTCCCGCAGGGTCCGCCCCGAATCGCCCCGCAGGCCGCGGAGCACCGTCCCGAGGGTCTCCCGCAGCAGCGGGGGCCCGCTCCGGTGGTCCGGTCGGGGCAGCGTGGTCATCTGGATGTTCGGCATCACGGGGTACAACGCCTCACGTCGCCGATTCGTTCCCGACCTCGTCGGCGATCCCCACCAGCAGATCGAGGGCGGCGGCACAGGCCGCCCGACGGATCTCGGCTCGACCGCCGTCCAGGGAGAGCTCGGTCGACCGCGCCGCGACTCCCGGCACGCAGATCCCCACGTGAACGGTCCCCACGGCCCTCCCCTCCTGGC
>NZ_JAALEF010000083.1:0-3786 GCF_014145245.1 Dietzia sp. B44
AGCCAGAACGGCAGGCGTCCCGTCCCGCCGGGCGCGGGCGTGACCAGCACCCGGTCGTGCGTGATCTCCTCGACCCGCCAGCTCGAGGCCCCGAGGGCGAACACGTCGCCGACCCTGGACTCGTAGACCATCTCCTCGTCGAGCTCACCGACCCGCGTCGCCTTCTCCCCCACCATGAACACGCCGAACAGCCCGCGGTCGGGGATGGTGCCGCCCGAGGTGACGGCGAGACGCTGCGCACCCGGGCGACCGGTCAGGGTCCCGGCGTCGCGGTCCCACACCAGGCGGGGCTTGAGCTCGGCGAAGTCCGCCGACGGGTATTTGCCCGCCAACATGTCGAGTGTCGCCTCGAACGCCGACCGCGGCAGCCCGACGAACGGGGCGGTCCGACGCACGGCGGCGAACCAGTCCTCGACGTCGATCGACTCGAGCGCGCACGCGGCCACCGTCTGCTGCGCGAGGACGTCCAACGGGTTGGTGATGACCGACATCGTCTCGATCGCGCCGGCGACCATCCTCTCCACGGTCACCGCACTGTGGAGGAGGTCGGCGCGGTGCTTGGGGAACACGGCCGCGCGGGAGACCTCGCCGACCTGGTGACCGGCGCGGCCCACCCGCTGGAGCCCCGAGGCCACGGACGGTGGGGACTCGACCTGCACGACCAGGTCCACCGCGCCCATGTCGATGCCCAGCTCGAGCGACGAGGTGGCCACCACCGCGCGTAGCCGACCCGATTTGAGGGCGTCCTCGATGAGCGCCCGTCGCTCCTTGGACACCGATCCGTGATGGGCCATGGCCAGCTCCGCGGGGGCGCCGCGCGAGACCTCGGACGGCACCATGATCTGCGCGGGTGGGCGGGCCGGCGCCGGCGGCAGCGAGCCCGGATCGGTGTCCTCGGCGTGGATCTCGTTGAGCCGCGCGGTCAGCCGCTCGGCCAGGCGGCGGGAGTTGACGAACACGATCGTCGAGCGGTGCGCCGTGACCAGGCCCACCACCTGACGCTCGACGTGCGGCCAGATCGACCCCTCGCCCGGCGTTCCGGGCGGAGCGGTGACGTCCGAGCCGGCCGAGGACAGGTCCGCCATGTCCTCCACGGGCACCCGGACCGTGAGCTCGAAGCGCTTGTCGGATCCCGGCGCCACCACGGTCACCGGCCGCTCGCCCGCGAGGAAGCGGGCCACCTCGGAGTGCGGCCGGACGGTGGCGGACAGGCCCACCCTCCGGGCGGGGGTGTCCAGCAGGTCGTCCAGTCGCTCGAGACTGAGGGCGAGGTGGGCGCCGCGCTTACTGGCGGCCACCGCGTGGATCTCGTCGATGATCACCGTGTCGACCGCGGCCAGGGTCTCCCGCGCGGCCGAGGTGAGCAGCAGGAACAGCGACTCGGGAGTGGTGACCAACACGTGCGGTGGCCGCGACCGCTGCCGCCGGCGTTCCTCGGGCGGCGTGTCACCGGTGCGGATCCCCACCGTCACCTCCGCGGTCTCCACACCCAGGGAGGCGGCCTCCCGCGCGATCCCGGCGAGCGGCGCCCGGAGGTTGCGCTCGACGTCCACGGCCAGCGCCTTGAGCGGGGAGATGTAGAGCACACGGGTGCCGGGCGGGGGTGCGCCTGTGCTGTCACCGTCGCTGGTACTGGTACTGGTGCTGGTACTGGTGCTGTGGCCGCCGCCCAACATGAGTCGGTCGAGCGAGTCCAGGAACGCCGAGAGGGTCTTGCCCGACCCCGTGGGGGCCACGACGAGCGTGTGGGCGCCGCTCGCCAGGGACGCCCACGCCCCCTCCTGCGCGGGGGTGGGCCGGTCGAACGCCCCACGGAACCACGAGGCTGTGGCCGGGTGGAACCGCTCCAGTGCGTCGGACATGAACTCATGATGTCGCACGCCTACGACATCGGCCCGACCCGCGCCCCACCTCCGTAGAGTGTCGGCATGCGCAAGACTGTGAGCATGCCCAGCGACAGCATGCGCGATCTCGACGACGACGACCTCGCCTGTTTCCTCGCCACAGGGATCGGGGACATCGTCCGGGGCACGCGCGCCGGGGGGCTGCTCCGCGGGCGCTCGCTCGCCCGTGTCGCCAACGAGGTCGCGCAGAACTGGACCGACGAGGTGCTGGCCGTGCACCGCCCGGATGACGGAACGCTCTCCGAGGGGGTCTCGGACGATCTCAGCAGGCTGGACAAATCCCGCGTCTGGATCATCGACGTGATCGACGGCACCAAGGAGTTCTCGACGG
This sequence comes from Dietzia sp. B44, assembly GCF_014145245.1. Classification (NCBI taxonomy): domain Bacteria; kingdom Bacillati; phylum Actinomycetota; class Actinomycetes; order Mycobacteriales; family Dietziaceae; genus Dietzia; species Dietzia sp. B44. The sequence goes on from NZ_JAALEF010000083.1 coordinate 2,236, forward strand.
GCCGCTCGGACTGGTCGGTTCACGTGGCACTCGTCGTCGACGGCCGGCCTACCGTCGCCTCCGTGGGGCTGCCGGACTCGGGGCGGGTATTCCGCTCGGACCAGGTCGATCACGTGGACGGCCCCCATTCGGGGACCATGGTGATCAGCCGCAACAACCCCCCGCCGGGGGCGCTCCAGGTCGCGGACGCGGTCGGCCTGGAGGTGCGGCCCATGGGCTCGGCCGGTGCCAAGATGCTCTCCGTCCTGCTCGGCGACGCGGACGCCTACCTCCACGCCGGGGGGCAGGACGAGTGGGACCAGGCCGCGCCGGTCGGCGTCGCCCTGGCCGCGGGGTTGCACGCCTCCCGCCTGGACGGGACGCCGATCCGGTTCAACAAACCCGACACCCACTCCCCGGACGTCCTGATCTGTCGCCCCGAGCTCACCGAGAAGATCCTGGCCGCGCAGGCCGCGCAGGCGACTCGAACGTAGACTGCAGGTCATGACCGTCCCCACCCCGTACGAGGACCTGCTCCGACTCGTCCTGGAGCAGGGCACCGCCAAGGCCGACCGCACGGGAACGGGCACCCGCAGCCTGTTCGGCCACCAGCTGCGCTATGACCTGGCGGCGGGATTCCCGCTGATCACCACCAAGCGCGTCCACTTCAAGTCGGTGGCCTACGAGCTGCTGTGGTTCCTGCGCGGCGACTCCAACGTGGGCTGGTTGCGCGAGAACGGCGTGAGCATCTGGGACGAGTGGGCTGACGAGCGCGGCGAGCTCGGACCCGTCTACGGCGTGCAGTGGCGGTCCTGGCCCACCCCCGACGGCCGGCACGTGGACCAGATCGCGAACGCCGTGGACCTGCTGCGCACCGACCCCGATTCGCGGCGCAACATCGTCTCGGCGTGGAACGTGGGCGAGCTGACGGACATGGCCCTGCCGCCCTGCCACCTGCTGTTCCAGTTCTACGTGGCCGACGGCAAGCTGAGCTGCCAGCTCTACCAGCGCAGCGCCGACCTCTTCCTGGGGGTGCCGTTCAACATCGCCTCCTACTCGCTGCTCACCCACATGGTGGCGCAGCAGGTCGGGCTCGAGGTGGGCGAGTTCATCTGGACCGGGGGCGACTGCCACATCTACGACAACCACGTCGAGCAGGTGAGGACGCAGCTGGCCCGGGAGGCCTATCCCTACCCTGAGCTGCGCCTGCGCCGGGCGGACTCGATCTTCGACTACCGCTTCGAGGACTTCGAGGTACTCGGTTACGACCATCACCCGGGCATCAAGGCCCCGGTCGCGGTCTGAGCCGGGAGACGACGACCGTGCCGGTCCGGATGGTGTGGGCGCAGGCCCGCGGCGGGGTGATCGGCGACGGCCGTGACATGCCCTGGCACATCCCCGAGGACCTGGCGTACTTCAAGCAGGCCACCACCGGGCGCCCCGTGGTGATGGGCCGGGCCACCTGGGACTCGATCCCCGCCCGCTTCCGGCCCCTGCCCGGTCGCCGCAACATCGTGTGCACGCGGGACGCGGGGTGGTCGGCCGAGGGCGCCGAGCGCGCGGCGTCGGTGC
>NZ_JAALEF010000084.1:0-6362 GCF_014145245.1 Dietzia sp. B44
TGGCGCACACCTCGTAGTCGGCGCTGCCACCGTCCCCGGATCCGGGAGCGACACCGCCGCCGGGGGCCCCGGGATCGGCGGCGTGGATGTGGAGGCGGTGGACCCGAGCGGGACCGAGGTGCCGGCCCGGGACCCCTCCGCGGGCCAGGGTCCTGAGCATCTCGACGAGGTGGGGTGGGAACGCGCCCCGGGTGTGGTGTGGGGCCCGCTTCCGGTCGACGACCTCGAGGGCCATGATCACCAGGGCGTGGGCCGCCCGCCTCGCCGGGACCGGTACCGCGTGCTCGGGGTCCGGCACGGGCACCGGGACCGCCACCGGATCCGCGACCGGTGGGCTCATCCGGTCGTGCCGTCGGGCAGCGGAGACGGGTTCCGTGGAGGGGAGTGGTCTGACCCTGCACTCGTCGAACGAGGCGTCCCGACAGGGCGTGGATCGTCCCGTCGACGGCGGTGACACGGGTGTCGGGGCCATGCGTTCTCCTGCTCCCTCCGGCGAGGACCGGGCCGGTCTCGCGTTCTTCTATGTCGTTTGACGCACGGGGACGGGCGGTCGGTTCCGGCTCCGCTCCTGCACCGTCGACGGGCGTTGCCTAGGCTGTCCCCATGCGAGGACTGATTGTCGACTACTTCGGGGTGCTGGACGGCACGGATGAGGACCGCGAGAGCTGGCGGGAGATCCTTCTCGGTGCGCGTGCCAACGACGTGCGCCTGGCGGTCCTCAGCAACGAGCCCGAGGGGCCGGGCGCCGATCGGGTGCGTGAGGACGCCCGCGCCTACGGCATCGATCACGTGGTGCTCAGCGGCCGGACCGGCGTCGAGAAGCCCGATCCCGAGGCGTTCCTCGAGGCGGCGCGACGGCTCGAGCTGGAGCCCCGGGAGTGCGTCATGGTCGACGACGCCATCGAGAACGTCCTGGGCGCCGTCCAGACCGGCATGATCGGCGTGTTCTACCAGGTGTTCGACCGTGCGGCCGTGGAGATCCGGGGACTGCTCGGGCTGGACGAGGCGGTCTGACCCGTGGCGACCAGGCTGGCGACGGCGGACGCGGATCTGCTCATCGGGGACGCCACCCGATCGCGGAGTCGGCACTCGTGTTCCCTCGCGCTCGTCTCCCGGGACGATCCGTGGGACATCGACCGCGTCATGGAGTTCGTCGACGCCAGACTCGCCGACGCCCCCAGGTTCCGCCAGCGCATCCGGTACGTCCCGTTCGGGCTCGCGCGGGCGGTCTGGGTCGACGATCCGGACTTCGACCTGAGCTTCCACGTCCGCAGGTCCGCACTGCCGGCGCCCGGGGGCGTGCGCCAGCTCGCCGATCTGGTGGCCAGGCTGGTCGACCGCCCGCTCGAGCCCGGCCGACCGCTGTGGGAGCTCTACCTCATCGAGGGACTCGCCGACGGGCGGCTGGCTGTTCTCACCAAGACCCATCACGTCCTCCTGGGCGGCCCCAACGCCGTGGACCTCGCTCAGGTGCTCATGACCGACGAGAGGGCGTCCGCGGACGTGGACGAGGTGGCCACCTGGACCCCCGTGCCCTCGCCGGGCGACGGCGTGCTCGTCCTGGACGCGCTCATCACCATCGCCACGGACCCGTTGGAGTTGGTCCGGCGCTCGGCACGACTGGTCAACGCGGTGGAGAGGGCGAGCCGTGGTCTGGTCGGGGCCGCGAGTCTGACGGTCCTGCGACCGCCCGGGGGGCTGGCGGAGATGTTCCGGACCTCCCGCCCGCGCGGCAGCCGCGTGGGACTGGCCTCGTTCCCGCTGGACCAGGCGCGGACGATCGCCAGGGAGCACGGGTGCAAGGTCAACGACGTGGTCCTGGCCGTCCTGTGCGGGGCGCTGCGCTCGTGGATCCTGTCCTGCGGCCACCCGCTCTCGACGGCCGACACGCTCCGGGCGATCGTGCCGATGGCGGTCTCCTCGGAGACCGGACCGGTCGAGGGGTCGGAGGTCTCGGCCGAGGCGACCTCCGCCGAGATCGCCTCGGCCCTCATCGGCATGCCGGTGGGGGAGCCCAACCCCCGGATGCGGCTCGCGCAGATCTCGAGGGAGACGGCCACACAGCGCCACCCGAGGCAGGCCGTCGGCGCCAAGTCGCTGGCCCGCCTCTCCGGATTCGCCCCGCCCACCCTGCACGCGCTGGGCTCCCGGGCGGCGATCATGTTGCCGTCGGACAGTTACGACCTGGTCGTCACCAACGCACCGGGACCGCAGCACAAGATGTTCTGGGGCGACGGCGAGCTCGCCGAGGTCTACCCCGTCCCCGCGCTGCTCGACGGTCAGGCGTTGGCCGTGTCGATGAGCAGCTACTCGGGGATCGTCTACTGCGGATTCACGGCGGATCGCCAGGCGGTTCCGGACGTGGAGGAGATCGGTGAGCTCATCTCGTCGGCACTCGACGAGCTCACCGGGACCGCCCGCTGACCGGTACCCGCCGACCGGTACCGACCGCCGACCGGCCCCGCCCACCCGAGGAAGGCACCACCATGCGCCTGTTCATCCCTGCCACGCTCGCGATGCTGGAGACCCTGCTCGACGGCGGGGAGATGCCCGTACGCAGCGCGACCGCGTTCGCCGCGACCCCCGCGCTCGTCGAGTCGTATGCCCAGGGGGACACCGAGGAGATCGAGCACGTCGCGTTCCTCGAGGCCGCCCGCGCCTCGCTCCGGTTGCTCGGCGGTGAGATCGACTCCGGCGCGGTGCACGAGGCGCACCCGTACCGCCGCGTGGTGGTGAGTGTGGATGTCCCCGACGCCGACGCCCGGCCCCGGCCCGACCTGGACACCGCGGTCGTCCGCCTGACGAGGGGGACCGTGGCGATGGACGAGGTCGCGGCCGTCCACGTGGACCTCGCGGGCGCGGCCGGCCCCGTCGAGGCCGCGGTCGCGGCCGTGGATCGCGCCGACCTGGGGGACGAGGACGCCGAACTCACCGTGGGGGACGCTCTCGACCTCGATCTCGCCTGGTACGACGCGGCGGAGCTGCCGTTCCTGCTCAATCTGCTCTGAGAACCCCGGAGGGCCGTCCCGGTTACCGGGATCACGCCCGTGCGGTGTCCGCCAGGCGCTAACCTTCGCTACCGTAGGTTCTCATCTCCGGCACCGTCGGCCCGGTCCTCGGGTCGCGCGGTTCCCTGCCCCAAGGAGGCACCAGTGACCGAGTCGACCAGTGGACTCAACCGTGTACTGCGGGCAGCGGCCGCGAGGGTTCCCGAACCGCGGGCCGCGCATCGCTTCCTCAACCGCCTCACCCACCCGCTGCGGATGGACGACTACTCCTCGCTCATCTACCCGTTGTGGTCCTCCCGGGAGCTGCGTGGAGAGGTGGTCACGGTGCGCCGCGAGGCGGAGGACACCGTCACCCTCGTCATCAAGCCCGGGTGGGGCGCGACCCCGCACTACCAGCCGGGACAGTACCTGGGAATCGGCGTCCTCCTCGACGGCCGCTGGACCTGGCGCTCCTACTCCCTGACCTCGGCGCCCACCACGGGTCGTGGCGAGTACTCGGTCACCGTCAAGGCCCTGCCCGAGGGGTTGCTCAGCAACCACATCGTCGGCACCGTCGAGCCCGGCACCATCGTCCGCCTCGCCGCCCCGGCGGGGGACTTCCACCTGCCCACGCCGACGCCGCCCAAGCTGATGTTCGTCACGGCCGGATCCGGCATCACGCCGGTCATGGGCATGCTCCGCTCGTTGGACCGCCGCTCGGTCACCGAGCCGTTCCCCGACGTCGTCCACGTGCACTCGGTGCGCGAGAGGGAGGACGCACTCTTCCTGGAGGAGTTGCGCGCCCTCGAGAAGACCCAGCCGGGGTACGTCCTGCACCTGCGGGTCACCAGCGAGGAGGGCCGCATCGACTCCCGCCAGATGTCCGCCCTCGTCCCCGACTGGTCGGAGCGGCCGACCTGGGCGTGCGGCCCCAACGCGATGCTCGACGAGCTCGACGAGCACTTCGACGCCACCGGCCGCGACGATCTCCACGTGGAGCGCTTCACGGTCAACCGGGACGCCGGGGCCTCGGGCGGGACCGTCACGTTCGGTTCGACCGGCAAGACGGTGGAGCTCGACGGTGCCACCACCATCCTCGAGGGCGGCGAGCAGGTGGGCGTGCAGATGCCGTTCGGCTGCCGGATGGGCATCTGCCAGACCTGCGTCGTGGGACTCGACGAGGGGCATGTCCGCGACCTGCGCAACGGCACCGACCACGGCCCCGGCGAGCGGATCCAGACGTGCATCTCGGTGGCGTTGGGGGACGTCGAGCTCAAGCTCTGACCGCGGCGGGGCGTCAGTCCTGATCGGTCCCCAGCGCCCACGCGTCGTTGGACTGCAGGACGCCGAGGAGCTCGCGGACGGCCAGGGCGCGCCGGTGCACGGCGGGGTCGGCTATGGCGTCGAACCTGCACTCCGGGTCCGCGGGCGGGCCCTGGTGGGTACAGCCCCGGGGGCAGTCCTGCACGATCGCGTCCAGGTCGGAGAACGACGCCACCACGTCGTCGGGCGAGACGTGCGCGAGGCCGAAACTGCGGATCCCCGGGGTGTCCACCACCCAGCCCCCGGTCCCCAGTTCGAGGGCGACCGACTGGGTCGAGGTGTGTCGGCCCTTGCCGACTCCGGAGACCACGCCGGTCGCCCGGTGGGCGTCGGGGATCAAGCGGTTGACGAGCGTGGACTTGCCGACGCCCGAGTGGCCGATCATGGCGGAGATCCGACCGTCGATCCGTTCGTGCAGTGCGGTGAGGTCGTCGTCGATCCCCGTCCGGAGCACGGGGACGTCGAGCGCCTCGAACTCGGCGGCGAAGACCGACGGGTCGTCGAGATCCCCCTTGGTCAGGCAGAGGACCGGATCGAGACCGCCGGTATAGGCCGCCACGAGCGCGCGGGCGACGAAGCCGGCGCGCGGCGGGGGGTCCGCGACCGCGACCACGATCAGCAGCAGTTCGGCGTTCGCCACCACCACCCGCTCGTAGGGGTCGGAGTCGTCGGCGGTCCGGCGCAGGACCGTGCTCCGCTCCTCGACCCGGACGATCCTCGACAGGGTGTCCCGGGTGCCGGTGAGGTCTCCCACCACGCCGACGTGGTCGCCCACGACGATCGGCGTGCGGCCCAGCTCCCGGGCCCGCATGGTGACGATCCGGGTCCCGGCCACGTGGTCCGGACCGTCGTCCAGCAGCACACATCCCCAGCGTCCGCGGTCGACGCTCACGACCATCGCGGACGCGGCGTCGGAGTGGCTGGGCCTGCGCTTGGTGCGGGGTCTGGACCCCTTGCCCGGCCGGATCCGGATGTCGGACTCGTCCCAGCCGCGCGCCCCGCTCCCGCCCCGCCTGGTGGCCATGGCCCTACATCGCCCGCCCGGCGAGCATGGCGGTCCACATCGAGGTGAAGCCCGGCATGGTCTTGGCGGTGGAGTCGATGTCGTCCACCTCGACCCCCGGCACCACGAGACCGATGATCGCGCCGGCGGTCGCCATGCGGTGATCGGCGTAGGCGCGCCACGGGGCACCGCGCAGGGGGCCCGGGACGATCTCGAGGCCGTCGTCGAGCTCCGTGACACCGCACCCCACCGCACCGAGTTCGGCGGCGAGGGCGGCGAGGCGATCGGTCTCGTGCCCGCGCAGGTGCGCGATCCCGGTCAACCGTGACGGGCCGTCGGCGAGCGCGCACAGCGCGGCGATCGTGGGGGTGAGTTCACCGATGGCGGACAGGTCCGCCTCGACGGGGGAGAGGCGGTCGGGCCCGACGACGACGAGGGTTCCGTGCTCGGCCCCGTCGGCGGTCTCCAGGGTGACGGACGCGCCCATGTCCCGGAGGATCCCGCGGATGGCGTCCCCGGGTTGCGTGGTGGAGACCGGCCAGCGGGGGACGCGGACGGACCCGCCGGTGACGGCGGCCGCGGCCAGGAACGGGGTCGCATTGGACAGATCGGGTTCCACCACGCGGTCGACGGCCGAGATCGGCCCCGGTGCCACGTGCCAGGACGACGCGGTGGGGTGCTCGACGGCCACCCCGGATTCCCGCAGCATCGCCAGTGTCATCTCGATGTGCGGGCCGGACGGGACGGCGGCACCGCCCACGTGGATCAGCTCCACCCCCTCGTCGAAGCGGGCGGCGGAGAGCAGGAGGCCGGAGACGAACTGCGACGAGGCGGAGGCGTCCATCTCGACCCGGCCACCCCGCAGGGAGCCCGCCCCGGCGACGGTGAACGGCAGGCTGTCCCCGGTGACGTCGGCTCCCAGGGCACGGAGCGCGTCCAGGACCGTGGCCTGGGGTCGCACCCGCGCGGCCGGGTCGCCGTCGAACGTCGAGGTGCCGGTGGCGAGTGCGGCCAGCGGTGGCACGAAGCGCATGACCGTCCCCGCCAGG
>NZ_JAALEF010000085.1:0-9668 GCF_014145245.1 Dietzia sp. B44
GGTCCGGGTCGGGCCGGGGGTCGGTCCCGGTGACCGAGTCGGTCGGATGGGCGCGGGCCAGCGCCAGGGCGTGCGACAACCGCTGCGCCGATGCAGGGTCCCGTCCGCCCAGCTCCGCGACGATCGCGGCTGTCACCGTGTGGCGGCGTTCCAGGGCGCCGATCAGTGCGGCTCGGGCGAGATCCGTCCGGATGTGGAGCCTGTCGAGACGATGTGCGGTGAGGTAGGCGGCGAGCAGGGCGGTCACCGCCAGGATGACCAGTGCGACGACGACGAGGATCACTTCAGCGGACACGAATGGTCTCCCCCGGTCCACGGACGGTCTCGTACACGCGGATCACCCGCTCCGCCACGACCGGCCAGTCGAACTCCCGGACCGCCTCGGAGGCGCGCGCGCAGAGATCGGCTCTGTGTCCGTCGTCGCCGAGCACGCGGACGAGGGCGGCGGCCAGGCCACCGGGGTCCCCCACCGGTGCGAGTTCACCACAGTCCCCGTCTCCCAGGACCCGGCGGAACGCGTCGAGATCGGAGGCCACCACGGCCGTCCCGGCCGCCATCGCCTCCACCAGGACGATGCCGAAACTCTCCCCACCCGTGTTGGGTGCGCAGTAGACGTCCGCGGCCGCGAGCACCGCGGCCTTGCGGGTGTCGTCGACCCGACCGAGGAAGTCCACGTCGAGGCCCGACGGCAACCGGTCCCGCAGTGCCCGCTCGTCGCCGTCCCCCATGATCCGTAACCGGAGGTCGGGCACGGCCTCCAGCACGGCCGGGAGTGCGGAGACCAGAACGTCCATACCCTTGCGCGGTTCGTCGTAACGCCCGAGGAAGGCCACGGTGGGTGAACCGGATCGCTCGGCCGTCGCGTCGACCCCGCGGAACGCGCCGACGTCCACGCCGTTGGGGATCTCCACCGCGCCGGACCCGAGGGCCTCCATCTGCCATCGCCGGGCGAGGGTCGACACCGCGATCCGACCGCGGATCTTCTCCAGGAGCGGTGCGAGGGCGCCGTCCGCGGCACCGAGGATCATCGAGCCGGAGGTGGATGTGTGGAAGGTGGCCGTGATGGGTCCCGAGGACATGGCCAGGGCGAACATCCCGACTCCCGGCGCGTTGGGTTCGTGGATGTGCAACACGTCCAGCGGATCGCTGCGCAACCAGTGACGGGTGGTCCGCCAGGCCGCGGGTCCGAAGCTCAACCGGGCCACGGACCCGTTGTACGGGATCGGGACCCCCGGGCCGGTCAGCGTCATCCCGGAGACCGGTGCGTTCTCGGGGCGGCCGGGGGCGAGCACCCGGACCGAGTGGCCGCGCCGACGCAACTCCTCGGTCAGATCCACCACATGGGCCTGGACGCCGCCCGGCGCATCGAAGGAGTAGGGGCAGATCATGCCGATGCGCACGAGTCGATCAGCCCTCGATCCGCGCGCGACGGTCGGCGGACAGGTCGGCCAGCCACAGGGGTTGGAGCATGTGCCAGTCCGCCGGGTGACGGGCGATCCCTTCGGCGAAGAGGTCGGCCATCGCCTGCACGGCCGCCTCCACTCCGCCGGAGACGTCGATGGGCGGGGTGATCCGCACCCGCATCGTCTCCTCGTCGGAATACCAGAACTGCGCCACGAGGAACGGCGCGCCGGTCTCCACGGCGAGCCTGGCAGCCCCTGCGGGCATCCGGGTGGTCTCACCGAAGAAGGTCACCGGGACGCCGGTCCGACGCAGGTCCCGTTCGCCGGGCAGGCACACGATGCCGCCCCCGCGGAGGAACTCGCGGAGTGCCTCGAGCGGCGGCGTGGCGCCACCGGTGTGCGGATAGATGGTGAATCCCAGGCTCTCCCGGTACTCGAGGAAGCGCTGATAGAGGGATTCCGGCTGCAACCTCTCGGCGACCGTGGCGAAGGTGCCGTACCGCCGCGCCAGCCATGTCCCGCCGAGATCCCAGTTGGCCGAGTGCGGGAGGGCCACGATCACCCCGCGTCCCCGGGCCAGGGCCGCGTCGAGGTGGTCGACGCCCTCGATGGTCCGGTCCATCTCCCTGGCCACGGCCTCGCGGTCCATCGAGGGCAGACGGAACGCCTCCCGCCAATAGCGCGCGTAGGAACGGAAGGAGTCTCGGACGAGGTCGTCGGGGACCTCCGCGGGGGCGACCCCGAGGACCCGGGACAGGTTCTTGCGGAGCTGGGAGTCCTCCCCTTGACGTCGGGCAGCGACGTCGGCTCCGGTCCGGAACAGGGCCCGTGCCACCGGTTCGGGGAGCGCGCGCACCAGAGCCCACCCCGCGGCGTACCCGAGGTCCGAGGCCCGCTGGCCCAGCCGGGTCATCGGTCGCCCGCCGTCGGTGACCCGAGCCGGTCGAGCCGCCCGAGGTGGTCGGCCCGTCCGCCCCACACCCTCTGGAGGACCGTGATGAGACTGCCCACCGCGACCACCGTGATCGCGATCTCGAGGGCCCAGGGGACGCCGAGACCCTCCAGGCCGGCACCGAGCAGGATCAGGACGAGGCGGTCGGCGCGTTCCATCAGACCGCCGGGCGTGCGCAGACCCCCGGCGTCCGCGCGGGCCTTGGAGTAGGACACGACCTGGGAGAGCACGAGGCACGCCAGCAGCATGCCGAGCGCGTACTTGTTGTCCGGTTCGGCGTCCACCAGCCACCACAGCAGGGACGCGAGGATCACACCGTCGGCCACCCGGTCCGACACCGCGTCGACCAGCGCGCCGTAGGGGGACCCGCCGTCACCCGCCCGGGCGACCGCCCCGTCGACCAGGTCGAGCAGGGTGCACAGGGCGATCACGATCGCCCCTGCCACCAGGTGGCCGTTGCCGAAGAGCGCGACCGCCGCCGCACAGGTCAGCACCAGCCCGGCCAGGGTGATGCCGTTCGCGGTGACCCCGATCCGGACCAGGAACGTCGCGAAGGGGTGTGCCACCTTGGTGACACCCGACCTTCCGAACTCGCTCAGCATCTGTTCCCCCGCAATCAGGTGTGGTCGGGCCCGGGCACGGTCGACCACGCCTCGGCCAGCAGTTGTCGGGTCTGACGGAGCAACTGGGGCAGCACCTTGGTTCCGCCGGTCACCGTAATGAAGTTGGCGTCGCCGATCCAGCGCGGCACGACGTGTTGGTGCAGATGATCCGACAGCGAACCCCCCGCGGCGCTGCCCAGGTTGAGCCCCACGTTGAACGAATCCGGTCGGGACACGGCCTTGACGACCCGGATCAACTGCTGGGTGTACGACATCAGCTCACGCGCCTCGTCGTCGTCGAGATCCTCCAGGTCGGCCACCTTGCGGTACGGCACCACCATGGCGTGCCCGGGGTTGTACGGGTACAGGTTGAGTACCACGTAGACATGGGCGCCACGGGCGACCATCAGGCCGTCCTCGTCGCTCATCCGGGGGATGTCGAGGAAGGGCTCCCCGGTCATACCCTCGGCGGGCTCGGGCGTCGACTCGGCGATGTACGACATCCGGTACGGGGTCCACAGCAGCTGCAGGCGATCCTCCCCCACCCCGTACTGGCGGTACCCGTCCGTCGGGGTCGGTTCCCGGGGCGTCACACCCGCTCCGCCGTGGGCACGTCGTTACGCCGCGAGTTGATCCAGTAGACGATCTTGTCCATCGCGGCGTTCCGGGAGACCCCGTTGAGCTGGGTGCCGTCGGGGAACCGGAAGCTCACCGCGCCCGCCTCGACGTCCCGGTCGCCGGCCAGCAGCATGAACGGGACCTTGCCGGTCGTGTGGTTGCGGATCTTCTTCTGCATGCGCTCGTCCGCGAGATCGAGTTCGGCGCGGATCCCGCGGCCGCGGAGTTCGTCGATCACGTCCTCGAGGTGCTTCTCGTGGGCCTCGGCCACCGGGATCCCCACCACCTGCACGGGCGCGAGCCACGCCGGGAACATCCCCGCGTAGTGCTCGAGCAGGACGGCGAAGAACCGTTCGATGGACCCGAAGAGCGCGCGGTGGATCATCACCGGGCGCTTCTTGGTGCCGTCCGCGGCGTTGTAGGTGAGGTCGAACAGCTCGGGGAGGTTGAAGTCGAGCTGCACCGTGGACATCTGCCAGGTCCGGCCGATCGCATCGCGCGCCTGGACCGAGATCTTGGGTCCGTAGAAGGCCGCCCCGCCCGGGTCCGGGACCAGCTCGAGACCCGAGTTGGTGGCGACCCGTTCGAGCGTCTCGGTGGCGCGCTCCCAGATCTCGTCACCGCCGACGTACTTCTCGGGGTCCTTGGTCGACAGCTCGAGGTAGAAGTCCTCGAGGCCGTAGTCGCGCAGCAGCGAGATGATGAAGGACAGCACGGAGGCGATCTCGCCCTCCATCTGGTCCTCGGTGCAGTAGATGTGGGCATCGTCCTGGGTGAAACCGCGCGCGCGGGTGAGCCCGTGGATCACGCCCGACTTCTCGTACCGGTAGACCGTGCCGAACTCGAACATCCGCAGCGGTAGTTCGCGGTACGAGCGACCGCGGGAGTCGAAGACCAGGTTGTGCATGGGGCAGTTCATGGGCTTGACGTAGTAGTCCTGCCCCGGCTTGGTCTCCCTGCCGTCGGCGTCGTACTCCGCGTCCAGGACCATGGGAGGGAACATGCCCTCCGAGTACCAGCTCAGGTGCTGCGACTTCCGGAAGAGGTCGCCCTTGGTCACGTGCGGGGTGTTGACCAGCGAGTACCCGGCGGACAGGTGGCGCTTGAGGGAGTGCTGCTCCATCTCGTTGCGGATGATCCCGCCACGGGGGTGGAACACCGGGAAGCCGGAGCCGATCTCGTCCGGGAAGCTGAACAGGTCGAGTTCCGTACCCAGCCGCCGGTGGTCCCGCTTCTCCGCCTCGGCGAGGCGATCGAGGTAGGCGTCCATCGCCTCGGTGCTCTCCCACGCCGTGCCGTAGACGCGCTGGAGGCCGGCGTTCTTCTGGTCGCCGCGCCAGTACGCCGCGGAGGAACGGGTGAGGGTGAACGCGGGGATGAACTTGGTGGTGGGGGTGTGGGGCCCGCGGCACAGATCCGACCAGACCACCTCGCCCGTGCGCGGGTTGAGGTTGTCGTACGCGGTCAGTGCGCCGGCCCCGACCTCCATGATCTCCGCGTCCTCGAGGGCCTCGGCGCCCCCGGCGTCGCCGGAGTCCGCCCGTCCCTTGTCCTCCACCAACTCGAGCTTGTACGGCTCACCGGCGAGCTCGGCGCGGGCCTCGTCCAGAGAGGCGTACTCGCGCCGGGCGAAACGCTGGCCCGATTTGATGATCTTCTTCATCCGCTTCTCGAGGTCCTTGAGGTCCTCGGGAGTGAACGGCTCGGCCACGTCGAAGTCGTAGTAGAAGCCGTTCTCGATCGGCGGGCCGATCCCGAGCTTCGCCTCGGGGAACTTGTCCTGGACGGCCTGCGCCAACACGTGGGCGCAGGAGTGTCTGATCACGGACCTGCCGTCCTCGGTGTCCGCGCGGACGAGTTCGACCTCGGTGTCCGTCTCGGGCGCCCACGACAGGTCGCGCAACGCGCCATCGGGGTCGCGCACCACCACGACGGTCTCCGGGCCGCTCCTCGACTGCAGCTCCCGCTCGGCGAGGATCTTGCCCGCCGGTTCTCCCGCCGGGATGACGGTGGTGGTCACGGTGCCCGCATCCGTTGCGTCGACGTCGGCTTCCGGCATGCGGTTCTCGGACACGGGGGGCGATCTCCTCGGCAGTGGACGACGGGTGACCAGGGTCACCCGTGACGGGCGCACCAGCTCCGGTGACGGACCTGGGCCGGTCCATGCTACCCGGCGGCTCGCGGAATCCCGGACCGCCTTGAGCGGTTGTACCCGCCATGCGCATAGACATCTGGTCCGACGTCGTCTGCCCGTTCTGCTGGATCGGCAAACGCCACCTGGAGGCCGCGCTGGAGGCGTTCCGGGCGGAGCACCCCGACACTGCCGTCGACGTGGCCTGGCGGGCCTTCGAACTCGACCCGGCGGCGCCGCGGCACGGCGGGAGCGGCGACGACGAGTCCGGCGCGCAGATGCTCTCGCGCAAGTACGGCATGACGCTGGCGGAGGCGGAGGCCACGCAGGAACGGATGGCGGAACGGTTCCGGGAACTCGGGTTGGAGTTCGACTGGCGGTCCGCCAGGATCTCCTCGACCTTCGACGCCCACCGGCTGGCGGCGCTGGCCGCGGATCACGGGAAGGCGGACGAGGTCGACGAGGCGTTGCGCCGCGCCCACTTCACCGACGGCGAGCGACTCTCCGACCCGGAGGTCCTCGGGCGCATCGGCGTCGGGGCCGGCCTGCCCGCCGACGCCGTCGACCGGTTGCTGTCCGGGGACGGGTTCGGCGAGCGCGTCCGTGAAGACGTGGAGGCCGCCCGTGGGATCGGGGTGCAGGGAGTGCCGTTCTTCGTCTTCGACGGCAGGCTCGCCGTGAGCGGTGCACAGCCCGTCGAGGTGTTCGGCCAGGCCCTGGAGCAGGCTGTCGCCGGACGGCAGGACTGACTCGGCGCACCGGCTGGCCCGGATACGAACGCAGCCCCCGTCTCCCGGTCACCGGGGCGGAGGCTGCGTGTGCGGTGTGGTCCTAACTGGGTTCGAACCAGTGACCTCTCCGGTGTGAACGGAGCGCTCTTCCACTGAGCTATAGGACCGCGCGTGGCCCGATCTCCCGATCGGCACCGGAACACTGTAGCAAGCCGGACCCGCGGCCCCAATTCGGGGTCGGCGAGGCGCCGGAGCCGTGTCGGTGCCGTGCCGGTACCGTGCCGACACGCGTCCGGAGGGCCGGTGCGCGCTGGGCCGCAGAACCCCGGATCAGGGCGTCCGTGCAGGTGGAACCCGGTTTCCGGCCCCCGATTTGTGTTCCAAGTTCGGCGTCGGCTAATGTTCATTCTCGCAACGCGGTGAGCAACAGCGAGCCGGGGAGCAGTGCGGATGTGGCGCAGCTGGTAGCGCATCACCTTGCCAAGGTGAGGGTCGCGGGTTCGAATCCCGTCATCCGCTCGGAGGGATCGAGGAGCCAGGAGTCCTCACCGGGCTCGATACCTTTTCGGTGGAGTGGCCGAGTGGTGAGGCAGCGGCCTGCAAAGCCGTCAACACGGGTTCGATTCCCGTCTCCACCTCCACGCCGGAGAGATCCGGTCGGTGAATCCCGCGCGATTAGCTCAGCGGGAGAGCGCTTCCCTGACACGGAAGAGGTCACTGGTTCAATCCCAGTATCGCGCACCACGACACACGCCCCGGCTGACCGCCGGGGCGTCGTGCATTTCGGCGGGATCGCTCCCTGTTCGGTACGTGCCCGTGCTCGCCGCGTGATGAGGATCACTCATCATCGGGGTATGTCCACTGCGCACAGACTGCCCCACACGGCGACGGTCGACTCGATTTCCCTGGAGGACGTCCGGGGGCGGGTCGTCGACCTCCGGCACACCACGGGCATCCTCGTCGACCTGCGCCGCACGGCCACGGACACCTACGAGGTCACTATGGTCCTCGGAGGCGGAGACGACTCGGAACGGCTGGTGATGTCCGGGGTGGGTGGGACCGAGAACCTGCACCTGCATTCCTGATCCCCGCGCCCCGCTAGTCTCACGGGGTGATCGCCAGCGTCGAACCCACCGTCGAACCCGCAGTCGCGGCAGATCTCGGCCCGATTGCCGCGCTGGCAGCCCGGACGTTCCCGCTGGCGTGTCCCCCGGATCTCCCCCGGGACTCGATCGACGCCTTCATCGCCCGGCATCTCTCCACCGGCGCGCTGAGTGTCCATCTGGTCACCCCCGGGCACGAACTCCTCGCGGCCAGGACGCCGGGTGGGCGACTCGCCGCATACGCCCTCCTCGTGGACGGGATCGAGATGGACCCGGCCTGCGCCGATCAGATCCTCCACCGACCCACCGTCGGGATCAGCAAGCTGTACGTCGACCCCGGCCACCACGGTTCGGGCATCGCGGCCCTGGTTCTCGACGACGTCGTCCGGAGGTGTGCCGGGAGGGGCGCGCGAAGTCTGTGGCTCGCCACCAACGTGGCCAACACCAGGGCACGCCGGTTCTACGCCAGGCAGGGGTTCGCCGAACGGGGAACGCGCACGTTCGACGTGGGCGGCGTGTCCAACACCGACGTCGTCTACGAGAGGGAGCTCGGTGGGAGGGCCCCGGGTCAGGACTGAGCGTTCAGCCGCCGACCGTCTCGAAACGCGACAGCGCGAGGAGCCGGGACGTGGCCCGCAGGTACTTCTTCCGGTAGCCGCCGGCGATCATCTCCTCGGTGAAGATCGCGTCGAGCTTCTCCCCCGAGTTACGGACGGGGATCCCGGCGTCGTACAGGCGGTCCGCCAGGACGACCAGACGCAGGGCGATGGCCTGGTCCGGCAACGGAGCGACGTCGCGCAGGCACACCCTGGTCACCCCGTCGACGAGGCGGTTGTACTTGGACGGGTGGAGGGTGGCCAGGTGCCCGCACAGCGCGTCGAAGTCGTCCAGCGTCGCCCCGGGGTCCGCGCCGGCGTCCGCCTCGAGCTCCGCCTCGGACATGGGGTCCGGCGCCGGAGGAAGATTGCGGTGACGGTAGTCGGGGCCGTCGACTCGGATCGACTCGAAGATCCCCGACATCTTGCGGATCTCGCGCATGAAGTCCTTGGCCGCGAACCGCCCCTCGCCGAGCTGCTCGGGAAGGGTGTTGGAGGTGGCGGCCACGCTGACGCCCGCCGTGGTGAGCTCCGCGAGCAGCCGGGACACCAGCATGGTGTCACCCGGGTCGTCCAGCTCGAACTCGTCGATGCACAGCACCGAGTGACCGGACAGCTCCTCGACCGCACGGTTGAACCCGAGGGCACCCACCACGTGGGTCAGTTCGACGAACGTGCCGAACGCCTTGGGCTCGGGACAGGTGTGGTAGATCGAGGTCAACAGGTGGGTCTTGCCCACACCGAACCCGCCGTCGAGATAGATCCCCGCCCCCTCCACCGACTTGGGTCGACGCCCGAACAGTCCCTTCTTGGGGGAACGACGGGTCACGACGCCCTCGGCGAACTCCCGACACGCCTTGACCGCGGCGGCCTGGGAGGGCTCGGCGGGGTCCGGGATGTAGGACTCGAAACTCACGTCATCGAACATCGACGGCGGGACCATCTGTGCCACGAGTTGGTCGGCGGGGACCACCGGGGTGACGTCAACGAGGCGAGAGACCATGCGATGAGCCTATCGTGGGGCGACAGGCGTCAGAACGGAAGGAGCCCCAGGTGCTGTCGACCCGACCCCCCGCGCTCGACGACGACCCGGCTTCGCTCGACGCGATCTGGACCGCCCTCCAGCCGGACCAGCCCACGGGCGCCCCGATGATCCGTGCCGTCATGATCTCCTCCATCGACGGGACCACCACCGTCGACGGCCGGAGCGGGGGCCTGGGAACGCCCACCGACCGCCTGGTCTACGACGCCATGCGGGCCCGCGCCGACCTCGTCCTGGTGGGGTCCGGGACGGCGTTGGCCGAACGCTACGGTCCCGCCGTGGTGAGCCCGGTCTGGACGGACCGGCGCACCGGACCAGCGCCCACCGTCCTCGTCCTCACCAGGTCGCTACCCGATCGGCTGATCGACCTCTGCGCCGGCACCGACGACCGGGTCCGGATCGCCGCGGCACACGAGGTGGGTCGTCAGCGCATCGAGGCCGCGCGGGCGCGGGGCGTGAGAGTGCACGTGCTCGACCCGGGGCCGACCGG
>NZ_JAALEF010000086.1:0-1642 GCF_014145245.1 Dietzia sp. B44
CGACCGGAACCACGCCACGCGGCTGGCGGTCCTCCGCGGCGAGCTCGACACGGTGCCCAGCCGGGTGGGCGAGTGCCGTACCTGCCCGTGGTGGGAGGGCTGGGTCGACCGGGGGACGCCCGTGACCGGGTGCCGAGACCACCTGGTCATCGCGGACGACGTGAGTCTGGTGGTGGGTGGTGGACAGGTGGGACCGGTCCGTGCGGCGGGGTTCCGCACGGTGGCGGACCTCGCCGAGGCAGGGCCCGAGCGCCCGCCGGACTGGAACGGCGAACCGTTCTCCGACGCCGTGCTGAGGGCCCGTGCGCACCGGGACGGCGAGGTCGTCGTCCCCAAGGTGGCCCGCCCCGCCATCCCGCGCGCGGACGTGGAGGTGGACGTGGACCTGGAGAGTCATCTGGACGACGGTGCCTACCTGTGGGGGACCCTGCTCACGCTGCGGGACGGGCGTCGCCTCGAGGCCGAGGGCTACCGGCCGTTCGCCACCTGGGCACGGTTGCCGGACCCGGACGAGGGTCGCTCGTTCGCCGAGTTCTGGCGCTGGCTCACCGGCATCCGGGACAGGGCCGAGGGGCAGGGTCGCTCCTTCCGCGCGTACTGCTACTCGAGGTCCGCGGAGAACGGTTGGATGCTCTCGACCGCCACCAGGTTCGGGCCGGAGGGCACGGTGGCCGTGG
Organism: Dietzia sp. B44; assembly: GCF_014145245.1. Taxonomy (NCBI): domain Bacteria; kingdom Bacillati; phylum Actinomycetota; class Actinomycetes; order Mycobacteriales; family Dietziaceae; genus Dietzia; species Dietzia sp. B44. Next base: position 678 of record NZ_JAALEF010000086.1, read on the forward strand.
TCAGAGGCGTCCCCTCGGTGTCCGAGGTGCGGGGGTTCATCTCCTCGCCCCGGTGGGTCGACGTCCATGAAGCGGTGTCCACCCAGTTCGTCTCCACCTCCGGGCTCGGGCTCAAGGTGGTGGCGCCGGTGGCCGGATTCCACTGGCGCGACCCGGACGCCGGGGGCGAGCAGTCGATCGGGTGGTACCGGGATGCGCAGGCCTCGAGGGGGGTCGAGCGGGATTCCGGCAGGGAGCGCATCCTCGCGTACAACGAGGACGACGTCCGCGCGACCCGGGCTGTGCGGGAGTGGATTTCACGCGGATTCTAATTGAGTTCTCACTGAGAGGGAGCTGTTGCTTCCCTTAAATTCAGGGATATGGTGGGGATAAGGGCGAAAGTTTACGACGCTACCCGATCGTCGCGGCCGGAACCCGAAAGCTGTAGACCATCCCTCACGGGTGTCCCGTCGCGAACCCACGCGGATGCCGCGCAATATAAGGAGACGAACCCATGACGTTCTCGATCCGTAGGGCCGCTGCCGTCGCAGCCGCCACCGCCCTCGCCCTCTCCGGGGCGACCGCCGTCGCCTCCGCTCAGGACGGCACCGGAAGCCTGTCCGCCGACAGCCTCGGAGCCGACAGCCTGGGCACGTTGAGCAGCGGAAGCGAGGGCAGCGGCGACTCGGCCGGCGAGGGCTCCCTCCCGCAGGACCTCGGCTCGCTCATCCTCGAGGCCAACGCCACCGGGGAGGGCTCCCTCGACACCTCGGGCTCCGCCATCTTCGGCGAGCCCTCCACCGGTTCCCTGGCGCCCCTCGCGGGGTCGGTCATCGACGCCGCCGGGTCCATCACCCTGACCGACCCGGCACCCGGCACCGGCTCCGTCGACGCCAGTGGGTCCCTCCTGGACGAGTCGCTCGTCGGTTCGGTCGAGCCGGCCGCGGCGTCGGTCGCCGGCTCGCTCGGGGTCGGCGACGGCGCCA
>NZ_JAALEF010000087.1:0-13803 GCF_014145245.1 Dietzia sp. B44
ATGCACCCGACCGCGGCGGGGCACCGCGCGATGGCCGAGGCCGTGGGCGCCGTTCTCTGACGGGGACCGCCGGGACGACGACCGGACGACGACGAGGGCCCCGCCGACCGCGTGACGCGGTGGGCGGGGCCCTCACACCGGATCCGTGACGGATCGGGCCTGACGCGACTCAGGCCTTGTCGGTGTCCTCGCTGGTGGCGTGGGTGGTGTCCTCGGACACCGCGTCGGCGGTCTCCTCGGCGGTGTCCACGTCGGCGTCGTCGGCGGCCTCCACCTGATCGGCGATCGGGCTGTTGGCCTCGGCCTCGGCGGTCACCTCATCGGTGGTCACGTCGTCGGTGGACTCCGTGGCCGAGGTGTCGGCCGACTTCTTGGAGGCGGCGGCGCGGGTGGCGCGCGTGGCCTCGGCGGACGCCAGCGGCTCGGTGACGAGCGCGATCATCGCCATGGGCGCGTTGTCGCCCTTGCGGTTCTCGAGCTTGACGATCCGGGTGTAGCCACCGTCGCGGTCGGCGACCCGGGGGCCGATCTCGGCGAACAGCTTGTGCAGGACGTCCTTGTTGCGGACGAGCTTGGCGGCCTCACGACGGTCGGCCAGCGTGCCGCGGCGCGCCTTGGTGATGAGCTTCTCCGCGTACGGACGAAGCAGCTTCGCCTTGGTCTCCGTGGTACGGATCGCATCGTGCTCGAACAGCTGGGTGGCCAGGTTCGACAGGATGAGCCGCTGGTGGGCCGGGGATCCGCCGAGGCGGGCGCCCTTCTTGGGCTTGGGCATCAGATTCTCCTAGGAATGGTGTGCTGAGAGCTCGTCAGAGCTGCTCGGTCTCGGCGTAATCCTCGCCGCCCTCGTCGGTCCACGTCCCGGTCTCGGCGTCGTAGCCGGCGACCGAGGCGGGATCGAACCCGGGGGGCGCATCCTTGAGCGACAGGCCGAGCTCGACGAGCTTGACCTTGACCTCGTCGATCGACTTCTGACCGAAGTTGCGGATGTCGAGCAGGTCCGACTCGCTGCGCGCCACGAGCTCGCCCACGGTGTGGACACCCTCGCGCTTGAGGCAGTTGTAGGACCGGACGGACAGGTCCAGGTCGTCGATCGGCATGCCGTAGGCGGCGATGTGATCGGCCTCGGCCGGGCTGGGCCCGATCTCGATGCCCTCGGCCTCGTCGTTGAGCTCACGTGCCAGGCCGAAGAGCTCGACCAGCGTCTTGCCCGCGGACGCCAGGGCGTCACGGGCGGTCATCGAGTTCTTGGTCTCGACGTCCAGGACCAGGCGGTCGAAGTCCGTGCGCTGGTGCACACGGGTGGCCTCGACCTTGTAGGTGACCTTGAGGACGGGCGAGTAGATCGAGTCGACCGGGATGCGGCCGATCTCGTGTCCCGCGTCCTTGTTGAGCCCCGCGGGGACGTAGCCACGACCGCGCTCGACGACCAGCTCGATCTCCAGACGGCCCTTCTCGTTGAGAGTGGCGATGTGCAGGTCCGGGTTGTGCACCTCGACGCCGGACGGCGGGACGATGTCACCGGCGGTGACGGCTCCCGGGCCCTGCTTCTTGAGGTACATGGTGACCGGCTCGTCCTCGACGGACGAGACGACCAGGCCCTTGAGGTTCAGGATGATGTCGGTGACATCCTCCTTGACGCCCGGCACGGTGGTGAACTCGTGCAGGACACCCTCGATGCGGATGCTGGTCACGGCCGCGCCCGGGATGGACGACAGCAGCGTGCGACGCAGGGAGTTGCCGATGGTGTAGCCGAAACCGGGCTCGAGGGGCTCGAGCACGAACCGCGAGCGGTTCTCGGAGACGACCTCCTCGGTGAGGGTGGGCCGCTGGGAGATGAGCATGTGCTACCTCTTTCGATTCTCGGCGTCCGCTATTTGACGCCGTAGTAACCCACCGTCGCCGGGCGGGCCGCGATGTGCGGCCCGCCCGGCGACGGGGGAGGACAGATCACTTCGAGTAGAGCTCGACGATCAACTGCTCCTGCAGCGGCACATCGATCTGCGCGCGCTCGGGAAGCTGGTGCACGAGGATGCGGAGCGTCGTGGGGACGACCTGCAGCCACGCCGGGACGGGACGCTCGCCGAGCATCTCGGTGGCGATCTCGTACCAGTCCATCTTGGTGGACTTGGGACGGACGTCGATGATGTCGTACTGCGACACCCGGTAGCTCGGGATGGTCACCTTCTGGTCGTTGACCCGGAAGTGACCGTGGCTCACGAGCTGGCGTGCCTGGCGACGCGTCTGCGCGAGACCCGCGCGGTACACGACGTTGTCCAGACGCGATTCCAGGATCTGGAGGAGGTTCTCGCCGGTCTTACCGCCCCGGCGGTTGGCCTCCTCGTAGTAGCGACGGAACTGCTTCTCCATCACGCCGTAGGTGAAGCGGGCCTTCTGCTTCTCCTGCAGCTGGGTGCGGTACTCGGACTCCTTGATCCGCGCGCGGCCGTGGTGGCCGGGCGGGAAGGGCCGACGTTCGAATGCGGTGTCCCCACCGACGAGGTCCACGCCCAGACGGCGGGACTTGCGGGTGACGGGGCCGGTGTAACGTGCCATGGTTCTCTACGTTCCTTCCGGCTCAGACTCGACGCCGCTTGGGCGGACGACAGCCGTTGTGGGGCTGGGGGGTGACATCGGAGATCGTGCCGACCTCGAGGCCGGCGGCCTGGAGCGAACGGATGGCGGTCTCACGACCCGAACCCGGGCCCTTGACGAACACGTCGACCTTCTTCATGCCGTGCTCCTGCGCCTTGCGGGCCGCGTTCTCGGCGGCGAGCTGGGCGGCGAAGGGCGTCGACTTGCGCGAGCCCTTGAAACCGACGTGGCCCGAGGACGCCCAGGCCAGAACGGCGCCGGACGGATCCGTGATCGAGACGATCGTGTTGTTGAACGTGCTCTTGATGTGGGCCTGGCCGTGAGCGACGTTCTTCTTCTCCCTGCGACGGCCCGTCTTCTTGGGGCCCGCAGCGCGTGACTTGGGGGGCATTACTTCTTCTTTCCGGCGACGGTCTTCTTCGGGCCCTTGCGGGAGCGGGCGTTGGTCTTGGTCCGCTGACCGCGGACGGGGAGACCCCGGCGGTGGCGGATGCCCTGGTAACTGCCGATCTCGATCTTCCGGCGGATATCGCCCTGGATCTCACGGCGGAGGTCACCCTCGACCTTGTAGTTGCCTTCGATGTCATCACGAAGGACGGTCAGCTGCTCGTCGGTGAGATCCTTGGTGCGCAGGTCCGGGCTGACCCCGGTCCGCTCGAGGATCTCGACGGCCCGCGTGCGACCGATGCCGAAAATGTAGGTGAGCGCGATCTCCATACGCTTGTCACGTGGGAGATCAACGCCGGCAAGACGTGCCATGTGGCGTTTCTCTTTCGTCGTGCGGTAGGTCTGCTCCCCGACCGTCCCCGATGCCGCATGGTCATCTCACGATGAGCATCCGTCCGGGGCCCTGGCCTCCGCATCCAGGGGTGTGGTACCCGCCTCGACCAGGTACTTCAGAGGCGGCTGGTTCAGGGAGTTGAGCGCTTTACTTGTAGCGGTAGACGATCCGACCGCGGGTGAGGTCGTACGGTGACAGCTCGACGACCACCCGGTCCTCGGGGAGGATGCGGATGTAGTGCTGCCGCATCTTCCCACTGATGTGCGCGAGGACCTTGTGTCCGTTCTCGAGCTCGACGCGGAACATTGCGTTCGGCAACGGCTCGACAACTCGGCCCTCGACCTCGATGGCTCCGTCTTTCTTTGCCATGCTGGTTACGGTCCTCCACGATTCCCCGGATGTCGTCTACCGGATTCTGGTGCACTGGTGGGCACACCGACGTATAAGCCTACGTCAGTGGTCGTTCTAGTGCCAATCGGCGCTCACCCGTAGCAGGCGCGTCCTGCCGGCACGCCGTCGAAGCGCTGCTGCAGCCAGTTCATCGCGGCCGGCAACTTCTCCACCGCGCCGAGGAGATGCTCGGGCGCCAACCCCGGCTCCCACGTGAGCGGGGTCCCCTCGCGGCAGTAACGCGTGGCGGTCTCCTCCGCGTCCCAGAACGGCACCAGCGGGTCGGTGCGGGAATGCCACATGAACACCGGCACCCGGGGGACGTCCGGTGTCAGGCGCACGCTGTTCTCCGCGAAGGCCCGCATCAGGCCCTCCTCCGCGAGCAGGTCTCCCCCCTCGAGGACCATGGGCACGGACCGGAACGCGCCGTACACCAGCAGCGAGGCCGTGCACCTGCCCTTCATCCGCTCGAACAGCGCCCAGCCCTCGGGGGTGAGCTTCTCCTCGAGACGGATGTCCTCCGGGTACTCCCGAGCCATCCCCACGGCGGCGGCGAAGGCCAACCCGAACGCGGGGTGCGGCCAGTTGCCGATCATCCGCGCCATCGTCGTCATGTCCGTCGGGATGCCGCCCTGGGCGACCCCCACCAGGTTGACGTCCGGTGCGTAGTCGTCGTGCATGAGCGACACCCAGGCACTGGCGATCCCGCCACCCGAGTACCCCAGCGCCCCGAACCGGCTGTGCCGGGCGTCGAACCGGGGGTCGTCGCGGACGGCCCGCATCCCGTCCAGCACGATCCGCGCGGACAGCTGTCCCCCGGGGTAGGCGACCTTGGGACCGAGATGATCGGGGATGAGCACCGTCCAGCCCTGGTCCAGCCGGACCCGCAGGAACGCCATCGCGTTGTCCTGCACCGTCTCGAGGGTCGGGTTGACCAGGGTCTCGGTGGGGGCGCAGCTCTGCCCCAGTGCGTTCAGGTAGTGCTGGTAGCTCAGGACGGGGCCGTTCGGGCGCGCGTGGGGCGGCCGGACCACCGTCGCCGTCGCGAGGATCGGACGGTCCCGGGTGTCGGTCGACCGGTACGCGATCTCCGTCACCTCGTACCCGAGGAACGCGGGCATGGTCACGACCCGGGTGTTGATCACCTGTCCGAGACCCGCGGCCGCGAGCACCGCGGGGTCCGCGTGATAGAACGGCGCCGGCTGGGGGTCCTCCATCAGGGACCCCTGTCCGCCCTCCATGAGCGACTGCGCGGCCGCGGACGGGGTCGGTCCCGCCATCTGGGCCAGGATCACCACCATCGTGAGGACAGCCGCCACAGCCGAGCGCGTCGGTGTGATCGTGGTTCGGCGCACGTGGGGGTGAACGAGCATGCCCTGACCTTTCAGGCCGGTGGTCAACAGTGGGAACACTCTAACCTGAGGCCCGGAGGGCCCGGCACCGGTCCCCCGCGACCGCGCTCAGTCCGTGGGCCGAACGGTGAGCACGCGGGGGCCGTCGGCGGTGACGGCGACCGTGTGCTCCCAGTGTGACGACGGCGACCCGTCCACCGTGACGACCGTCCAGTCGTCGGACAGGGTGCGGGTGTCGGTCTCGCCACCCAGGACGAGCATGGGCTCGACGGCCAGGACGGACCCCTCCTGGAGCCGCGGCCCCTTGCCCGGCTTGCCCTCGTTGGCGAGGAACGGCCACTCGTGCATCTCACGACCGATGCCGTGCCCGCCGAACCCGTCGACGATCCCGAGGGTGACGCCGAGACGCTGCTCCGCGCGACGCGTGGCGGTCTCCAGGGCGTGCGAGACGTCCGTCAGGCGGCTACCGGGAGTCATGGCGAGGATGCCCTCCGCGAGCACCTCCCGCGTCGCCTGGTTGAGAAGGGCCACCTGAGGGTCCAACTCGCCCACGCCGAAGGTCCACGCGGAGTCGCCGTGCCACCCGTCCAGCACCGCGCCGCAGTCGACCGAGACCAGGTCGCCCTCCTGCAGGACGGTGGTGGGTCCCGGGATCCCGTGGACGACCACCTCGTTGACGGAGGAGCAGATCGACCCGGGGAACCCCTCGTACCCCTTGAAGGACGGGACCGCACCGGCGTCCCGGATCAGCTGGTCGACCAGGGAGTCGAGATCCGCGGTGGTCGCGCCCGGAACCGCCGCCTCGCGCGCGGCGACGAGCGCACGACCGACGATCCGGCCGGCCTCTTCCATCGCGTCCAGCTCGCCGGGAGTGCGCGCTGTCACCACGCTCGTGCGCGACCGACCGAACACGACTGCTCAGCGATCCAGCGCGGCGAGGGCCCGTGCGTTGATCTCGTCGACCTCGCCCACGGCGTCGACGGTCGTGACATCGTCGCCGTAGTACTCGAGGAGGGGGGCCGTCTCGGACCGGTAGACGGACATGCGGTTGCGGATCACGTCCTCCGTGTCGTCCTCACGACCGCGGGCGAGCATCCGCGCGACCACGGTGTCCTCGTCGACCTTGAACTCGATCACGGCGTCGAGCTCGAGACCCGCCTCGGCGAGCATGCCCTTGAGCGCGTCGGCCTGCTCGACACTGCGGGGGTAGCCGTCGAGCAGGAACCCCTCGGTCGCGTCGGGCTCACCGATACGCGCCTCGACCATCCGGTTGGTGACGTCGGCGGGAACGAGGTTCCCGGCGTCGATGTAGGACTTGGCCTCCTTGCCGAGGTCCGTCCCCTGGGAGATGTTGGCCCGGAAGAGGTCACCCGTGGAGATGTGCGGGATCCCGAGCTTCTCCGACAGCAGGGCCGCCTGGGTTCCCTTGCCGGCGCCGGGGGGGCCGAGGAGGACGAGACGCATGGTGAGGACCAGCCTTTCTTTCGGTGTGATGTGCTCGGGGGTGCGGGCGACTACTTGAGGAAGCCCTCGTAGTTGCGCTGCATGAGCTGAGCCTCGATCTGCTTCACGGTGTCGAGACCCACCGACACCATGATGAGCACAGCGGTGCCACCGAACGGCATGTTCTGCATGTCTCCACCCCCGCTACCCATGTCGAGGAAGACGTTGGGCAGCACCGCGATCAACCCGAGGTACAGGGAACCGAACAACAGGATGCGGTTGAGCACGTACCCGAGGTACTCGGCCGTCGGGCGACCCGGGCGGATGCCGGGGATGAAGCCACCGTACTTCTTCATGTTCTCGGCCTGCTCCATCGGATCGAACTGGATGGCCACGTAGAAGTACGCGAAGAAGATGATCAGGGCGAAGTACAGCAGGATGTAACCCCAGCTCGAGGGGTTCTGCAGGTACTGCATGACGTACCGCTGCCAGAACCCGTCCGCGGCGGGCTCGGGTCCCTGGATCAGCTGGGTGATGAGGATCGGCACGTACATCATGGACGACGCGAAGATCACGGGGATGACGCCGGCCTGGTTGACCTTGAGCGGCAGGTAGGTCGACGTGCCGCCGTACTGACGACGGCCGACCATGCGCTTGGCGTACTGGACCGGGATGCGGCGCTGGCCCTGCTCGACGAACACGACGGCGACCACGATCAGCACCACCGCGAACATGACCGCGGCGAACTTCAGCGTCGAGGAGTTCTGGTAGATGTTGACGCCCTCGGCGGGGATCCGCGAGGCGATGCCGGCGAAGATCAGCAGCGACATGCCGTTGCCGACGCCGCGGTCGGTGATGAGCTCACCGAACCACATGACGAGGGCTGCGCCGGCGGTCATCACGATGACGATGGTGGCCAGGGTGAGGATGTCGCCGTCCATGAGGACGGACTCGCCGTTGCCGAGCAGCTGACCCCGGTCGGCGAGCGCCACGATGCCGGCGGACTGCAGCACCGCGAGCGCGATGGTGAGATAACGCGTGTACTGCGTCATCTTGGCCTGACCGGACTGCCCCTCCTTCTTGAGTTGCTCGAAGTAGGGGATCACCACGGTGAGCAGCTGCACGATGATGCTCGCCGTGATGTACGGCATGATGCCGATCGCGAACACGGACAACTGCAGGAGTGCGCCGCCGGAGAACAGGTTGACCAGGGAGTACAACTGCGCGTTGTCCCCGGTCATCGCGGTGTCGAGGAGTCCCCGGAGCTTGGGGTAGTCGACACCGGGCGACGGGATCTGCGCGCCGATGCGGTAGAGGATGATGATCCCGAGGGTGAAGAAGATCTTCTTCCTCAGATCCGTGTCCTTGATCGCGGACGCGAGTGCGGAGAGCACATGTCCTCCTGGTCATGGACGGCCCGTAGCCGCCGCCTTCGTCGAATGCAGATGCGCCGGGAGGGTCAGACCGACGGCAGTGGTGCCGCACCCCGAACGCACAACAAGAAAAACTGTATCAAGATGAGCGCAGGGGCCGGATCCGAGACTCTCGGACCCGACCCCTGCACCCGTCATCCGGCCCCGTCGGGGGCCGGTCGGGGACTCAGGCCCCGGCCTCCGACACGCTTCCGCCGGCGGCCTCGATCTTGGTCTTGGCCGACGCGGACACCTTGTCGACGGCCACGGTCACGGCCACGGAGATGTCCCCGTCGCCCAGGACCTTGACCGGCTGGTTCTTGCGGACGGCCCCCGCGGCGACGAGCTCGGCGACGCCGACCTGCCCACCGGAGGGGAACAACCGCTGGATGTCGGACACGTTGACGACCTGGAAGACGACCTTGTTGCGGTTCTTGAAGCCCTTGAGCTTCGGAAGACGCATGTGGATCGGCATCTGGCCACCCTCGAACGCCGCGGGGACGTTCTTGCGTGCCTTGGTTCCCTTGGTACCGCGACCGGCGGTCTTGCCCCGCTTGCCGCCCTCACCGCGACCCACGCGGATCTTGTCGGTGTGGGCGCCGGGTGCCGGGCGCAGGTGATGCAACTTGATGGTCATGCTCACTCCGTCTCTTCGACCACGACGAGGTGGTTCACGACGTTGATGAGACCCCGGGTCTGAGCGTTGTCCTCACGGACGACCGTCTTCCGGATGCCCTTGAGTCCCAACGTCCGCAGGGAGTCCTTCTGGTTCTGCTTGGTCCCGACAGTGCCGCGGACCTGGGTGATCTTGAGGTTGGCCATGATCTACGCCCCCTGTCCGGCACGTGCGCGGAGCATGCCCGCGGGTGCGACGTCCTCGATGGGCAGACCACGGCGGGCCGCGACCTCCTCGGGACGATGGAGACCCTTGAGCGCGGTCACCGTGGCGTGGACGACGTTGATGGCGTTGTCCGACCCCAGCGACTTGCACAGGATGTCGTGCACGCCGGCGCACTCGAGCACGGCACGCGCCGCGCCGCCCGCGATCACACCGGTACCCGGCGAGGCCGGACGGAGCATGACGACGCCCGCGGCCGCCTCACCCTGGATCGGGTGCGGGATGGTGGAGCCGATGAGCGGGACGCGGAAGAAGTTCTTCCGGGCCTCCTCCGACCCCTTCTGGATCGCCGCCGGCACCTCCTTGGCCTTGCCGTAGCCGACGCCGACCATGCCGTTGCCGTCACCCAGGATCACGAGGGCGGTGAAGCTGAACCGCCGACCGCCCTTGACGACCTTGGAGACGCGGTTGATGGTGACGACGCGCTCGATGAACTGTGACTTCTCGTCGTCGCGGCCACCGCGACGATCGTTTCCGCCACGGCCACGGCCCCCGCCGCCGCCGCTGCGGCCGCCCTGGGCGTTGTCGTTGGTGGTGGTCTTGTTGTCCGCGGCGGGCCCGGTGCTTCCGCCGTCACGACGCTGACGTCCCGGCATCAGACGGTCCTTCCGTTAAGGGTCAGTGCAGTGGTCTTGGTCATCAGAACTCCAGCCCACCCTCGCGGGCGGCGTCGGCCAGGGACGCGATCCGGCCGTGGTACTTGTTACCACCACGGTCGAACACGACGGCATCGATGCCGGCGGCCTTGGCGCGCTCGGCCAGGAGCTGGCCGACCTTCGCGCTGCGGTCCTTCTTGTCGCCCTCGAGAGTGCGGACATCGGCCTCGATCGTCGACGCGGCGGCCAGCGTGCGGCCGGCCAGGTCGTCGATGATCTGGGCGTGGATGTGGCGCGAGGACCGGTTGACGACCAACCGCGGACGCTCGGGGGTACCGGCGACCTTCTTGCGGAGGCGGTAGTGGCGCCGGGTACGGCCGACACGACGTGCTGTCGAGACGTCGGTACCCAGCGGGGAACGCTTCTTTGTGCTGCTCATGGTCACTTACCCGTCTTTCCGACCTTGCGACGGACCTGCTCGCCCTCGTAACGGATGCCCTTGCCCTTGTACGGGTCGTGCTTCCGCAGCCGCTTGATGTTGGCGGCGATCTGGCCCACCTGCTGCTTGTCGATCCCGGAGATCGAGAACTTCGTGGCGCCCTCGACGGCGAACGTGATGCCGTCGGGTGCCGCGATCGGCACGGGGTGCGAGTAGCCGAGGGCGAACTCGAGGTCCGTGCCCTTGGCGACGACGCGGTAACCCACGCCGAAGATCTCCATCTTCTGCACGTAACCCTCGGTGACGCCCACGACCATGTTGTTGACCAGGGAGCGGGAGAGGCCGTGCAGCGACCGGTTGTCCCGGTGGTCGTCGGGACGGTTCACCGTGATGGTGCCCTCCTCGACCGACACCGTGATCGGTGCGGGGAGATCCTGGGTGAGCTCACCCTTGGGACCCTTGACGGTGATGGTCTGGCCGTCGACCTTGATGTCGACGCCGGACGGAACGGTGATCGGAGCCTTGCCGATTCGTGACATTTCTCGCCCCCTTACCAGACGTAGGCGAGGACTTCCCCGCCCACCTTCTTGTAGTTCGCCTGACGGTCCGTGAGCAGACCCTGGGAGGTCGAGATGATCGCGATACCCAGTCCGCCGAGGACCTTGGGCAGGCCGGTGGACTTGGCGTACACGCGGAGACCCGGCTTGGAGACTCGCTTGATGCCCTGCAGGCTGCGCTGGCGCGACGGGCCGTACTTGAGGTCGATGGTGAGCTTCTTGCCCACCTCGGCGTCCTCGACGGCGTAGTCGGTGATGTAACCCTCTTGCTTGAGGATCGCCGCGATGTTGCCCTTGATCTTGGAATGCGGCATGGAGACGGTGTCGTGGTACGCCGAGTTGGCGTTACGCACACGCGTCAACATGTCCGCGATGGGGTCGGTCATCGACATGGATTTACCATGTTCCTTTCTCGTCACGGTTCCCATGCAGCACGGGCGCGGTCGACCTGTGGGCCGGCCGTGTCCGTCGTGGGCCTATCACGAAGAGTTCGAATGTTCTGTTGTGTGGGGCCCGCCGATCGTCTGACGATCTGCGGGGGACCCGCCGCGCGTGGCGCTCTTCTCGCCACCCGCGACCCGACGGCTGGGCCGTCTGCCCGTCGCCGGGGACCCGCTGATGCGGTGCCCCGGCGCGGACGGCCGGTCCGGCCCTGACCCGTGAGGTCAGTCCTCCTTGAAGGGGAAGCCGAGGTGCTTGAGCAGCGCCCGACCCTCTTCGTCGTTCGTCGCGGTCGTGACGACCGTGATGTCCATGCCGCGGGGGCGGTCGACCTTGTCCACGTCGATCTCGTAGAACATGGTCTGCTCGTTGAGCCCGAAGGTGTAGTTGCCGTGACCGTCGAACTGCTTGCCCGAGAGGCCACGGAAGTCGCGGATTCGCGGGAGGGCGATCGTCGTCAGACGATCGAGGAACTCCCACATGCGGTCACCGCGCAGCGTCACACGCGCGCCGATCGGCATCCCCTCGCGGAGCTTGAACTGCGCGATGGACTTGCGGGCCCGGCGGATCTGCGGCTTCTGGCCGGTGATCAGCGTGAGGTCGGTGATGGCGCCGTTGATCAGCTTGGCGTCACGGGCGGCGTCACCGACACCCATGTTGACGACGACCTTGACGACGCCCGGGATCTGCATGACGTTCGCGTACTCGAACGTCTCGTTCAGGGCCGGCTTGATCTCGGCGCTGTACCGCGCCTTGAGACGCGGCGTGTACCCGGTGGGAAGTGCGGTTTCGGTCATGGTCACAGGTCCTTCCCGGTCTTGCGCGAGACCCGGACGCGCTTACCGTTCTCGTCGGTGCGGATTCCGACGCGCGACGGGGCGCCGTCCGCGTCCACGACCATCACGTTGGACACGTGGATCGGGGCCTCCTGCGTGACGATGCCACCGGAGGAGGCGCCACGCTCGGCAGCCGAGTTGGCGGTGTGCTTCTTGATGCGGTTCACGCCCTCGACGAGGACCTTCTCCTGCGCGGGGAAGGCCTGGATGACCTTGCCCTTGGCGCCCTTGTCCTTGCCGGCGATGACGAGCACCGTGTCGCCCTTGTGGACCTTCATGTCAGAGCACCTCCGGAGCCAGCGAGACGATGCGCATGAACTTCTTGTCGCGCAGTTCGCGACCGACGGGCCCGAAGATACGGGTACCACGCGGGTCGTTGTCGTTCTTGATGATGACGGCGGCGTTCTCGTCGAACTTGATGTACGAGCCGTCCGGGCGACGGCGCTCCTTGGCGGTGCGCACGATGACGGCCTTGACGACCTCACCCTTCTTGACGTTGCCACCGGGGATGGCGTCCTTGACGGTGGCGACGATGATGTCGCCCACGCCTGCGTAGCGACGCTTGGATCCGCCGAGAACGCGGATGCAGAGAATCTCCTTGGCACCCGTGTTGTCGGCGATCTTGAGTCGCGACTCCTGCTGGATCATGGTTCTCCTGACCAGGCTTGTTCAGATGTGTGCCGGATTCCGACCCGACACACGCGGCCACGTCACCCGCACCGGTCTCGCGACGCGGCTACCACGGGCAACTGTTCCAGTGTAGGGGTCCCGGCGCCCGAGCCCCAAATCGCCCTCAGCCGCCGAGGGAGCCGGCCGATCCGGTCGACCCCAGCGACCCCGCCGAGCCGGCGGAACCGGGATCCACTCCCCCGGACGCCGGCCGGAGGCTCGGGACCGCCGGCGCCAGACCCGACAGGATGTGATCCATCCCCGGCAGCATCTGGGTCACGAAGACGGGCCAGTTGTGGATGCCGGTCGGCATGTAGTTCATCCGCAGGTCGACCCCCGCGACTCCGGCCAGGGCGGACTCGAGCTTCCTGGTGCTCTCGTAGGAGCCCTTCTCGAGGACGTGCCCGTCCACGAGGATCATCTCGTTGCTGCCGAAGTGCCCCAGCTCGGCCGAGCCCACCCGGCCCGTGGCGGCACTGAGGTACACGGTCTTGCCGGCGAGTCCGGACGGGTCGGCCACGGTGTCGTGGTCCCGCCACGCCTGGGACCCCCGCGGGCCCCACATGTTCGTGGCGTCGCCGTTCCGCGCGGCCACGGTCAACCGCGCGTACTGGTAACCCAGCTCGTCGGTCGTGGAGTAGGCGCCGCTGATCCCGGCGACCGCGTCGAACATCCCCGGGTTGGTGTTGGCCAGGTGAACGGCCGCGGAAGCACCCATCGACAGGCCCATCACCCCCCAGCTGCCGTTGTGCGCGAGCGGAGCGGCCGAACCGCTCAGCCCCTGCTCCAGGAGGGGCGGGAGCTCGTCGATGAGGAAGGTCTCCCACATGTTCGGCCCCAGGACCGGGTCGTCGGCCTGCCAGTCCGACCACATGGAGGCCGGAGCACCCGTCGGCGCGATCACGTTGACCGCGCGGTCGCGCAGGGCCGGGTCCCCCCAGCCCATCCCGGTGCTCCACCCCGACGGGGATTCGCTTCCCACGCCGTCGAGGAAATACACGTTGGGGGCGTCCACGCCGTCCGGCGCCCGGTACACCTCGACCCGGACGGTCCGCTGCATCGAAGCCGATGTGACGGTCCAGACCTCCGCCCGGCGGTCGACGGGGTTCAACGAGCCCGGGAACAGCGGGGCGATGTGGCGCACCGTCGTCTGCGTGATCGAACCGTCGCGCGTGGAGACGGGCCCCGAGGGCGATTGGGAGCTGCCCGGGCGGGGGAAGTCACCGGACCCGGCGGCGGCGACCGAACCGAGCACGGACGTCAGCGGGATGGGGGCGCCCAACTGCGTGAGGGCGGCGACGCTCAGCGACGGGACCCCGAGCAGGCTGCCCGGTGCGACGCTCGGCACAAGGGATCCGGGGTCGAGGCTCTGCGCCCCCGCCGTCCCCGCACCC
>NZ_JAALEF010000088.1:0-7706 GCF_014145245.1 Dietzia sp. B44
GGTCGGGGCGCTCCCGCCCGCGCCGGCCCGGGACTACCGCGGGGCGGAGTGCGCCCGATCACCCAGGGCCGAGGTGAACGCCCACGCATCGCGGACGATCGTGTGCAGGTCGGTCCGGGTGGGGGTCCACCCCAACTCGGTCATCGCCTTCTCGCTGGAGGCCACCAGGACTGCGGGGTCGCCGGCGCGCCGCGGTGCGACCACGTCCGGGATCGGGTGCCCGGTGACCTCGCGGCACACGTCGATCACCTCGCGGACGGAGAAGCCCTCCCCGCTGCCGAGGTTGAGTACACGGTGGACGCCGGGTCGGTTGGACTCCAGGGCCAGTAGGTGCGCGTCGGCGAGGTCGGCGACGTGGATGTAGTCGCGGACGCATGTCCCGTCCGGGGTGGGCCAGTCGTCGCCGAAGACCTTGATGTCGGATCGGTGTCCCAGGGCCACCTGCAGGACCAGCGGGATGAGGTGGGTCTCGACGACCCGGTTCTCTCCCACCGGACCGTGGGCGCCGGCCACGTTGAAGTAGCGCAGACTCGTGGCGGCGAGCCCGTGGGCCACCGCATACGAGGTGATGGCGTGATCGATCGCCAGTTTCGTGGCGCCGTAGGTGTTGGTGGGCCGGGTGGGCATGTCCTCGGTGATCGGGATCTGCTCCGGCTCGCCGTAGGTCGCCGCGGTGGACGAGAAGACGAGGTTGGTGACGTCGGCGGCGCGCATCGCGTCGAGGAGCGCGAGGGAGGTCACGACGTTGCCCTGCCAGTACTCCGCGGGCTTCTCCACCGACTCCCCGACGAGGGACCGGGCGGCGAAGTGCAAGACCCCGTCGAATCCCGGGTCCAGGACCTCGCCCGCCAGCGCGGCGACATCGCCCTCGATGAACGTCGCCTCCGCGGGGACGCCCGACCTGTTGCCGGTGGAGAGGTCGTCCAGGACCACGACCTCGTGTCCGCGCTCGACGAGCACGGTCGCGCAGACCCCGCCGACGTAACCCGCCCCACCGGTGACGAGGAGCTTCACGGGAGGATCTCGACCTGGATCGCGTGCGCGTGGTCGCCGTCGAGTTCCACGGTGTGACCGTCACCGGAGTCGAGTTCGACGAGGTGGCCCCGCCGGGTCGCGGTCACGGTCCGCAGTGGTTCCACACCGTGCGCGCGGAGCTCGG
Organism: Dietzia sp. B44; assembly: GCF_014145245.1. Lineage (NCBI taxonomy): Bacteria > Bacillati > Actinomycetota > Actinomycetes > Mycobacteriales > Dietziaceae > Dietzia > Dietzia sp. B44. Next base: position 1,160 of record NZ_JAALEF010000088.1, read on the forward strand.
AGATGAGGTCGGTGTCGATCTGGACGTTCTCGCCGATCGCCTGGATCCGGACGCTGTGCGGGATGTCCGTGTCCAGCGCCGACAGGCGGGTGAACGCGCGATCGTTGGCCATCTGGGAGGTGTAGCCGATCCGGTCGAGCCCTGGAATGGGGTTGCCGTACGGTGACGTCCTCGGGTCGTCGAGTACCTCGATGAGGCGACGCTCCACGTCGTCACTCATGACGTGCTCCCATCGACACGCCTCGGCGTGGACCTTCTCCAGTTCCAACCCGATCACATCGACGAGCAGTCGCTCCGCGAGCCGGTGCTTACGCATCACGTCCACGGCCAGATCCCGGCCGGTCGTCGTGAGCTGCAGGTGACGGTCGGGCGCCACGTGTACGAGGCCGTCGCGTTCCATCCGCGCGACCGTCTGGCTCACGGTCGGACCGCTCTGCTCGAGTCGCTCCGCGATCCTGGCCCGGAGTGGGATGACTCCCTCCTCCTCGAGCTCATAGATGGTGCGGAGGTACATCTCGGTGGTGTCCACCAGGTCTTTCACGCTGAATCCTCCACGTCGGATCGTCGCAGGTAGTCGCTCCCGGTGGTCGACGGTCCCCTCCGGGTTCACGGTCGAGACTACCGCCGGGCCTCGAACCGGGGTGGGGAGCGGGCAATCGGGGGTCGGCTCGGGTCCCGCCGCGTAGATTCGTGGGGCGCGCATCTCGGTGTTCCCACCGGATGTGGGCCGCCGGGAGCGTCCCGGTGCGAGGGGAGGACGGGTGGCAATGGCCGGTATCCGGGACGGCGTCGCGGCCGCGGTGGTGTGGAGTCCCTCGCTGATGGAGTACCGGCACTCCGCCGATCATCCGATGAGTCCGCGCAGACTCGATCTGACCATGTCGCTGGCCACGGAACTGGGGGTCCTGCAGGGCGTCGAGATGCTGGACCCCGGGTGGGCGAGCGACGAGGAGCTGCTCCGCGTCCACACGTCCCGCTACATCGGCGCCGTCAGGGCGGCCGGCGACCTGCCGCCCGGGGAGCACTTCGGGATGAGCCACGGTCTCGGCACGGCGGACAACCCGACGTTTCCGGGCATGCACGAGGCGAGCGCCGCGGTGGCCGGAGGAACCTTGGCCGCAGCGCGGGCGATCGCCAGTGGCGCCGCGACGCGGGCGGTCTCCGTGGCCGGCGGCATGCACCACGCCATGCCCGCGGCCGCCGCCGGCTTCTGCGTCTACAACGACGCCGCGGTGGCCATCAGCTGGTTGCTCGACAACGGGTACGACCGCATTGCCTACGTGGACATCGACGTCCACCACGGGGACGGTGTCCAGGCCGCCTTCTACGAGGATCCGCGTGTGCTGACCATGTCCCTGCACCAGCACCCGGCGACCCTGTGGCCGTCGACGGGCTGGGCATCGGAGACGGGGGTGGGCCGCGCGGAGGGGACCGCGGTCAACCTGGCGTTCCTGCCGGCGGTCACCGACGGGCTGTGGATGCGCGGGTTCCACGCGGTCGTTCCCGGGGTCCTGCGGGCCTTCGAGCCACAGATCATCGTCATGCAGGCCGGATGCGACTCGCACCGCGAGGACCCGCTCGCCGACCTGTCCCTCACGGTCGACGGGCACCGCGAGTCCTACCTCCGACTCATCGCACTGGCGGACGAGCTCTGCGAGGGGCGGATCATCGCCATCGGCGGTGGGGGCTACGAGCTGGTCCGGGTGGTCCCGCGATCGTGGACCCATCTCATCGCCGCCGTCCTCGGCGTCCCCGTGGATCCGGGGACCCGGGTACCGGAGGAGTGGAAGGCCATGGCCGCCCGGTTCACCGTTCCGGACAGGGTCCCGCAGACGATGAGTGACGGCGGAGATCCCGCGCACACGCCCTGGGAGCCCGCCGGTGCCGATCGTGGGGGAGAGGTGGACCGGACACTGGCCCGACTCGACCAGTCGATCCTCGACACCCGCCGCTCGGTGTACCCCCTGCTCGGACTCGACCCGGACGATCCCCGGGACTGACCGCACCACCCCCGCGTCGCGGGTGCCCACCATTCACAACAGTTGTCTCATGGAGGACCACGATGGCCAACCCCGGTGACGGAACGACCGACGGCGGCGCCCCCGAGGGTGACGCGCCGGTCGTCAACCCGCCAGAACACGCCTCCACCGACACGGCGGTCGACGACTATCCGGAGGGCTATCCACACGAGTGGGCGGCGGATGTCCTGGGTTCCGACGGCCGGGCGGTGCGGATCCGGCCGGTCCTGCCCAACGACTCCGAGAAGATCACCCGCTTCCACGCCAGCCTCTCCGAGCGGACCCGCTACCTGCGCTACTTCGGCTCCCACGACGTCCTGTCGGCCAAGGAACTGCAGCGGATGACCAACGTCGACTACCGCGACCGGATGGCGTTCGTCGCGGAACTGGGCGCGGAGATCATCGGGATGGCGATCTACGAGAGGCTCCCGGACTCGACGTTCGCGGAGGTGGCGTTCACCATCTCGGACCAGCACCAGGGCCGGGGGCTCGGATCGATCTTCCTCGAGCATCTCGCGGGGTCCGCCGCCGAGTGCGGGATCGACCACTTCGAGGCGGAGGTGCTCTCGGAGAACCGGTCGATGATCCAGGTGTTCCGTCGGGCGGGGTACGAGATCTCGCGCTCCTTCGATGGATCAACCCTGCATCTCGAGTTCGCGATCGACCCCACCGAGGCGTTGACCAACGTCCGTAACGCCCGCGAGACCGCGGCCGAGGCGCGCAGCCTCGCGAGGGTCCTGACCCCCGCCTCGGTGGCGGTCATCGGCGCCTCCGACCAGGTCGGCAAGATCGGCCACACGGTCCTGCGCAACCTCATCGGGAACGGGTTCTCCGGCCCGGTGTACCCGGTCAACTCCGATGCGACCTCCGTGCAGTCCGTTCGTGCCTACGCCAGCGTCCGCGACATCCCCGACCCGGTCGACCTGGCCGTGGTGGCGGTTCCGGCCGCGTCCATGTCCGAGGTGCTCGACGACTGCCTGTCCAAGGGGGTCTCGACCCTCGTCGTGATCTCGGCCGGGTTCTCCGACGTCGGCAGCGCCGGAGTGGTGTCCGAACGTCGCCTGGTGAGCGAGGCCCGCGCCCACGGGATGCGGGTGGTGGGGCCCAACGCCCTCGGGGTGATCAACACCTCCCCCGACGTCCAGCTCAACGCCACCCTCGCCGAGGTGGTCCCGGGGCCGGGTCGGGCCGGGTTCTTCTGTCAGTCGGGTGCCCTGGGGATCACGATCCTCGCCGCCGCCGCCCGCCGGGGTCTGGGACTGTCGACATTCGTCTCCGCGGGGAACCGTGCGGACGTCTCCGGCAACGATCTGCTCCAGTACTGGGATACCGACACCGGGACCGAGGTGGTCCTGCTCTACCTCGAGAGTTTCGGCAACGCCCGCAAGTTCTCGCGGATCGCGCGCCGCGTGGCCCGCAACAAGCCGGTGGTGGTGGTGCGCCGGGCCGTCGACGACCTGGAATCGGGAGTGCAGGGTCTGACCGCCTCGGCCATCCGCGGACTGTTCCGCGACTCCGGGCTCATCCAGGTGGACTCCATCACCGACATGTTCGACACGGCGACGTTGCTCGCCTATCAGCCGTTGCCGGCGGGCGGCCGTCTGGCGATCGTCGGGAACTCGACCGCCGTCGGCCGACTGGGCGGGGACTCCGCGCGGTTGCAGGGATTCACCGTGGCGCACTCGGTCGACCTGGGCGCGGGAGCGCTACCCGAGGACTTCCGGGCCGCGATCGCCGACGTGGTGGCCCGCGACGAGGTGGACTCGGTGCTGACGGTGTTCGTGCCACCGGTGGCCACCGAGCCCGATGCCTACGCCGAGGCCATCCGTGCCGCGGCGGCCGACAGTTCCAAGCCGGTGGTGAGTACCTTCCTCGCCGGCGAGGGACTGCCCGAGGGGCTCACCATCACCGACGAGTCCGGCGTGGCCTCGCGGGGTTCCATCCCGTCGTACCCGTACCCCGAGCGTGCGGTGTCGGCGCTGGTGCGCGCCCGCCGCTACGCCGAGTGGCTGGACCAGCCCGCGGAGGAGCCGGCCGAGTACGACGACATCGACCGCGCCCGCGCGCGGGATCTCGTCGATTCTCTGTGTCACTCGAACGCCGGGAACGAGTCGTTCGAACTCACCCAGGGGCAGGTCCGGAGTCTGCTGGAGTGCTACGGGGTGGGGATCGTCGACTACCGTGTGGCGGTCGGGGTGGAGCAGGCGGCCATGGCGGCCGAGGAGCTCGGGTACCCGGTGGCGGTCAAGGCGATGGGGGAGAGGTGGCGGACCCGGAGTGACCAGTCCGGGGTCCGCCTGGACCTGACCGACGCGGGGGCCGTGCGTCACGCGTTCGACGACCTCAAGGCGACCACTGGTTCCCGGGCACTCCACGTCCAGAAGATGGCCACCAAGGGGGTCGCGGTGACGATCCGGGTGGCGGACCACCCGATCTTCGGCTCGCTCATTTCCTTCGGCCTGTCCGGGATGCTCTCGGACCTCCTCGCCGATCGCGCGTTCAGCACCCTGCCGATCTCCCCCTCGGAGGCCCGGTCGCTCCTCGACCGTCCTCGGGCCGCGCCCATCCTCGACGGATATGCGGGGGACACCCCGGCCGACAAGGACGCCCTGGTGGAGCTCATGGGCCGGATGTCGTGCCTGGTGGAGGACGTCCCCGAGCTCAGACGGCTGTCTCTCGACCCCGCGCTCGCGGCCCCCGACGGTGTGTCCGTGTTGTACGCACAGGTCCATCTGGGGCCGCCCCCGCGGTTCAGCGGGGACGAGGGCCCGCGGAGACTGCGCTAGCTGTCGGTACAGCCGGCGCGGCGTGCGCGGCGGGTCGGCCACTGCGCCGGCGCGGCTCGTCGCCCGGTCCGGACACGACGACGCCCCGGCTCCGGTGGCGGTGTGAACCCGCCTGACCGTGGAGCCGGGGCGTCGTGGTGTCCTCGTCCGGCCCGGACCTCAGACCGCGTAGGAGCGGAGCTTGTCGGCGCGGCGCCCTTCACGGAGCTTCGCCATGACCTCGCGCTCGATCTGGCGGACGCGCTCACGCGAGAGCCCGAAACGCTTGCCGATCTGATCGAGGGTGCGGGGCTGGCCGTCATCGAGACCGAACCGCAGTGTGATGACCTGTTGTTCGCGCTCCTCGAGCGTGGACAGGACCGCACGGACGTCCGAGTGCATGACGTTGGTGACGACCGTGTTCTCGGCGCTGGTGGCCTCGGCGTCCTCGATGAAGTCGCCCAACGGCGCCTCCTCGTCCGCGCCGACGGGCATGTCCAGGCTCACCGGGTCGCGCGAGTGGTCGAGCAACTCCTCGATCTTGTGCGCGGGGATCCCCGACTCCTCCGCCAGCTCGTCGAGGGTCGCCTCGCGACCGAGCTGCTGGTGGAGCTCCCGCTTGATGCGGGCGAGCTTGTTGACCTGCTCGACCAGGTGCACGGGGAGCCGGATGGTGCGGGACTGGTCCGCCATCCCCCGGGTGATCGCCTGGCGGATCCACCACGTGGCGTAGGTCGAGAACTTGAAGCCCTTGGCGTAGTCGAACTTCTCCATGGCCCTGATCAAGCCGAGATTGCCCTCCTGGATGAGGTCCAGCAGCGGCATGCCGCGCCCCGTGTAGCGCTTGGCGAGTGAGACCACCAGGCGCAGGTTGGCCTCGAGGAGGTGTGCGCGGGCGGCCTCGCCCTCCGCGACGATCACCTTGAGGTCGGCCTTCTTGGTGGGGCCCATCCGCTTCTTGGTGGCCAGGAGATGGGCGGCGTAGAGACCGGCCTCGATACGCTTGGAGAGTTCGACCTCGTCCTCCGCGTTCAGCAGAGCCGTCTTGCCGATCCCGTTGAGGTAGACGCGGACGAGGTCCGCGCTGGGGCTCTGGCCATCCGAATCCGCCTCCGTCCGACGGTCCGATCGGGTGGTGGCTGACGTCATGTCTCCTCCTCCTGCCGGCCCGGGGGATCAGAGTCGGCGGTCGGTTGCTGATGGACGGAACGGACGCGTGTCCGGGTCACGGTCACGTACTGCTACAACGGCAGGGGTGCCGGGAATGTTCCCGGGCCCATGACGTCCGTCACGACGTCCGGGAACCCGAGGTGTCGACGAGGACGGTGAACGGGCCGTCGTTCACGGAGCTGACCTGCATCATCGCGCCGAACGCCCCGGTCTCGACCTCGAGTCCCCGCTCACGGAGACCTCGCACCACCGCATCGACCGCGGCCTCGGCCCGAGCCCCGGGCGCCGCGCGGGACCACGACGGTCGGCGCCCCTTGCTCGTCGACCCCATGAGGGTGAACTGGCTGACCACCAGGACGGGCACGCCGATCTCGACCGCGCCCGCCTCACCAGGCAGGATGCGCAGCTCCGCGATCTTGCGGACCATCGTGGCGACGTCCCCCTCGTCGTCGTCGGTCGACACCCCCAGCAGCACCAGCAGCCCGGCGCGGGGGAGTGCGCCCACGATCTCCCCGTCCACGGTGACCGACGCCTCGGTGACGCGCGTGATGACGGCCCTCACCCGCCCACCGGCCCCGGGGTGGCGGCGGCGCG
>NZ_JAALEF010000089.1:0-7603 GCF_014145245.1 Dietzia sp. B44
ACCGCCGCGGACCTCGGGGGCCGCCCATTCCTCACCGTCGGCCGACAGTCACTGGCGAGGTTCGTCGGTCCGCTCGCCACCCGCGAGGCGCTGGTGAGGGTGGTCGACCCGCCCGAGGGGACGATCCCCGCCCGGTGGCGGCTCCTGCTCGACCGTGGTCCCTACTCGGCCGAGGGCGAGCGGGCGCTGTTCACCGCGCACCGGGCGGACGTGCTGGTGACCAAGGACTCGGGCGGCGTGCACACCTGGCCGAAGATGGCGGTGGCCGCCGAACTCGGGGTGTCGGTGGTCGTGGTGCGCCGCCCGGGGGCCGCTCCGGGTGTAGAGGTGGTGGCCGACGCGGTGGCCGCCGTCGACCGGGTCCGGACCCTGGCCTGAGGAGGCTCCGGACGCCGGGTTCCGGGCCGATCCACAGGGTCCGATGACGGGGTTAACACACGTGTAGAGACGATCGACGCCTCGCCTGGCCGCGTCCGTCCTCGCGGGACCCGATCTCGCGCGGGTCGGCATCGTCGCAGGTCAATCAGGTCGAGGACGGTGGACTGGCCTCACGTATCACGACTCCGGCGCCACCCGCAGGGACTTCGCCGAGCCCGGCGCCGCCGAGAACATGATCAGAGAAATCGGCCTAAACACAGAAATGTTCGGACACCTGAGAATAGTGTGGTCTCCATCACACCAGGAGGCCGAGTGTTATCAGTTCGTAATCTCGAGGTCGTCTACGACGACGCGATGCTCGTCATCAGAGGTGCGAGTTTCGACGTGCCGGACGGCCACATCGTCGCGCTGCTGGGCGCGAACGGAGCCGGCAAGTCGACGCTGCTGCGCAGCCTCTCCGGACTACTCGATGTCCACAACGGGGCCATCACCAAGGGGTCGGTCACCCTCGACGGGGAGGACATCGGTTCGCTGAGCGCACCCGCGATCGCGCGACACGGCGTCAAGCACGTCCTCGAGGGGCGACGGATCTTCAAGGAGTTCTCGGTCGAGGAGAACCTGCGCATCGGCGCGCACGTCACGCGCCGCCACCTCCGCGAGGGCCTCGATCGCGTCTACGGGCTCTTCCCCGTCCTCCACGAGCGCAGGTCGCGAGTCGCCGGCTACCTGTCCGGCGGCGAGCAGCAGATGCTGGCGATCGGCCGGGCGCTCATGTCCGCACCGCGATACCTCCTGCTGGACGAGCCGAGCCTGGGCCTGGCGCCCAAGATGGTGGAGCAGATCCGGGACATCATCGTGGAGATCAACTCGCAGGGGACCGGGGTGCTGCTGGTCGAGCAGAACGCGGCGATGGCGCTGTCGATCGCCCGACACGGGTACGTGGTGGAGACCGGCCGCGTGGTCATGGACGGGCCCGCGGCGGACCTGCTCGACAACGACGACATCCGCGAGTTCTACCTGGGCGCGCGCTCGGACTCCGACGAGACGAAGTCCTATCGCGACGTCAAACAGTACCGGCGACGCAAGAGGTGGGCGTCATGACGGATTCAGCACTCCCCACTCCTGTCGTGGAGTTCTCGGACGTGAGCCTGTCCTTCGGCAACCTCAAGGCGATCGACGGCGTCGAGTTCACGGTCAACCAGGACGAGCTCTTCGCCATCATCGGCCCCAACGGTGCCGGTAAGACCAGCATCTTCAACGTCCTCTCGGGCGTGTACCGACCCCAGCAGGGGTCGGTGAAGCTCAGGGGACAACAGCTCCTGGGGATGCGTCCGCACAAGATCGCCCGCCTGGGGGTCGCCCGGACGTTCCAGAACGTCGAGTTGTTCGCCAACCTGACGTTGGTCGACAACCTCATGCTGGGCCGGCACGTGAAGTTCCGCTACGGCACGCTCGCGGCGATCGCCTGGGTGGGGCCGGCCAGACGCCAGGAGGAACTGAACCGCGCCGCGGTCGAGGAGATCATCGACCTGCTGGAACTCCAGGCGTGGCGCAAGCTCCCGGTGGGGCTGCTGCCCTACGGCATCCAGAAACGCATCGAGCTGGGGCGGGCCCTGGCCATGGAACCCGAGATCCTCCTCCTCGACGAACCCGTGGCGGGGATGAACCTCGAGGAGACCGAGGACACCGCTCGGTTCCTGCTCTCGATCCGACAGGAGTTCAAGACCCCAATGATCCTCGTCGAGCACGACATGAGTCTGGTCATGGACATCGCGGACCGCGTGCTGGCCATCGACTTCGGCGCCCCGCTGGCCCTCGGCACCCCCGCGGAGGTCCAGAGTCACCCGGCGGTGGTGGAGGCCTACCTGGGCGGCCAGGCCGCGGCGCCCGCGTCCGGAGGGGGGAGCTGATGAGCACCACCACTCTGGCCACGCGGGTCCGCGACAACGCCGCCGCCCACCCCGGGGACGTGGCACTGCGCAGGAAGTCCCGGGGTGTCTGGCAGCCGACGACCTGGGCCCAGTACTGGGACCAGATCCAGGACGTCGCGCACGCGCTGATCGCGCTCGGGATCGACACCCAGGACCGCGTCGCGATCCACAGCGAGAACCGCCCCGAGTGGCTGATCTGCGACATCGCGACAGTGGCCGTCCGGGGCGTCAGTGTGGGCGTCTATCCGACCAACCCGGCCGCCGAGGTCGGGTACCTGCTGGAGAACAGCCAGGTGAAGCTGCTGGTGGCCGAGGACCAGGAGCAGGTGGACAAGGCGCTGGCGGTCTCCGACCAGTGCCCCGACCTCGCGCACATCGTGTACCTGGAACCGCGCGGGATCCGGGGACACTACGACGACGAGCGCCTCATCCACTGGGACGACTTCCTGGCACTCGGTCGCGAACACCGACAGAAGGACGACGGGGCGGTGGACCGGCGGATGGAGCAGGCACAGCCCGACGACCTGATCACCCTCGTCTACACCTCGGGATCGACCGGCCCGCCCAAGGGAGCCATGCTCACCACGTCCAACGTCGAGTTCGCGATCGACACCGTCATGACCCGCGGGGGGACGTCCGATCCGCCGCCGGGACCGTCCGACTACGTGCTCACCTACCTCCCGCTCTCGCACGTCGCCGAGCGCTTCTTCACCACCTGGATGAGCTGCGCGAGCCGGCTCCAGGTGACGTTTGCCGAGTCCATCGACACCGTCCCCCAGAACCTCCAGGAGGTGCAGCCCACCCTGGTGATGGGTGTTCCGCGGATCTGGGAGAAACTCCTGGCCTCGGCCCAGATTCGTCTGGAGGACGCCACCTGGCTCAAGCGGAAGTGGTCGGGCTTCTGGCTGGCGCGGGCCGAGCGGATCGGCGATGCCCTGGTCTCGAACGGCGGCCGGCACACCCCGGCCAGCCGCACGTGGTACGTGCTGGGGTGGATCTGCATGTACCGGGCGCTGCGGGTCCGGACGGGATTGCGGTACGCGCGCTACGCGGTCTCCGGAGCTGCGCCGATCGCCCCGGAGGTGCTCAAGTTCTTCATGGGGATCGGTGTACCGATGCACGAGCTCTACGGGATGACCGAGAACTCGGCGATCGCCACCACCAACAAGCCCGGACGGGTGAAGCTCGGAACCGTGGGTGAGCCCCACGAGGGCACCGAGCTGAAGATCGACGAGACCACGGGCGAGATCCTGGTCCGGAGCCCGGCGGTGTTCGCCGGGTACTGGCGCAACCCGGAGAAGACGGCCGAGACCATCGACGCCGAGGGCTGGCTCCACACCGGGGACGTGGGCGAATGGGTCGACGGGACCCACGTCACGATCACCGACCGGATGAAGGACATCATCATCACCGCCGGCGGCAAGAACGTGTCCCCGTCGGAGGTCGAGAACGCCCTCAAGGTGTCCCCCTACATCAAGGAGGCCCTCGTGATCGGCGACGGCCGCAGGTTCCTCACCGCGCTCATCGGGATCGAGCTCGACACTGTCGGCGACTGGGCCACCCGCAAACGGATCGCCTACACCACCTACCGCGACCTGACGGAGAAACCCGAGGTCCGCGAGCTGGTGCAGGGGGTCGTCGACACCGCCAACGAGAGGTTCAACGCCGTGGAGCAGGTCAAGGCGTTCGCACTGCTGCCCAAGGAACTCGATCACGACGAGGGCGAGCTGACCGCGACCCAGAAGGTCAAGCGCTCGGCGGTGACGGGGATGTTCGCGGACCTCGTCGACGAGCTGTACGAGGGGGCACGATGACCCAGTTTCTCAGTGCCCTGAGCGTCGGTCTGGGCTCGGGTGCCATCTACGCACTCGTCGCGATCGGCTTCGTCATGATCTTCAAGGCCACCGGCGTTATCAGCTTCGCGCAGCCCGCGTTCCTCATGTCCGGTGCGATCATCGTCAGCTTCCTCGCTCCGGTGATGGGCTTCTACGTCGGAGCGATCCTCGGGGTGGTCGCCATCGGCGTCGTGGCTCTGCTGGTCGAACGGACGGCGATCCGACCGATGATCGGCAAGGCGGTGTTCATCATCGCGATCATCACCGTGGGACTGGATATCGTCCTCCGCACGATCGCCGGCATGTTCCTGGGTTCTCAACCGCGGTCGGTCGGGGACCCGTGGGGAACCGACGTCTCGGTGATCGCCGGGGTCGTCGTCCAACACAGGCACGTGGCGGCGTTCGTCACCGCCACGGTGATCGTCATCGCCCTCCTGCTGTTCTTCCGGTATTCCTCGGTCGGCCTGGCGATGCGGGCGGTCGCCTCCGACCAGGAGGCCGCGATGGCCCAGGGGGTGAGTGCCAGCCTGATCTTCGCGCTGTCGTGGGCGATGGCCGGTGCGCTGGCCGCGATCGCGGGGATCTTCGCCGCGACCGGCGGTCCTATCGGCAACACCCTGTGGTTGGTGGGACTCATCGCACTGCCCGCGATCGTCATCGGCGGGTTCGACTCGATAGGTGGCGCGATCATCGGCGGCCTGACCATCGGTATCGCCCAGGCCGTCGTGTCGACCTATCACAACCAGTGGTTCCCGGAACTCACCACCAATCTCGGACCGCTGATGCCCTGGATCATCATGCTGGCGGTGCTTCTCGTCAGGCCACACGGACTGTTCGGCACCAAGGAGGTGGAACGGGTATGAGCCATCTCGTATCTTCAGCGGACCCATCCGATACCTCGAGCGGGTCCCGCGGGTCGGCCGGGTCCGCATCGGGATCCCCGACGTCGCAGTCGGGGGCCGGAGGTCGGACCGGTTTCTTCGGACGGCCCCGCGGTCGGCCGGAGCTGTACTCCAGTTACCGGCAGGAACAGGCGCTGTTCAACACGCGCGCCAAGGCGGTCGGCGCCGCGATACTCATCGGAATCGCGGTACTCCTGCCGTTCAACGTCAGCGACGACCTGTTGCGGATCCTCGGCCTGGGACTCGTTCTGGCCATCGGCGGTATCGGGCTCAACCTGATCACCGGCTACGCAGGTCAGATCTCCCTCGGCCACGCGTTCTTCGTCGGGGTCGGGGCGTACACCGCATCGGTGGTGGCCGGCGATCCCGAAGGGCGCGCACTGGGCCTGGGCATCACCTTCGTCCCGGTGTGGATCATCGCCGCGGGTGCGATGGCGGCGCTCTGCGGGGTGGTCGTCGCCCCCTTGGCCACCAGGCTGCGGGGTCTGTATCTCGCGGTGGTGACGCTGGGCCTCGTGTTCCTCGGCACCTACATCTTCACCGAGTGGTCGAGTGTCACCGGGGGGCCGGGAGTCGGTCGCGAAGCACCGCGCCCCGTCGTGTTCGGCAACGACCTCACCCTGGACAGTGCGTTCACCTCGGACCAGAAGCTGTACTGGTTCTTCCTCGCACTCCTCCTGATCGGGGCGCTCGCGGCCCGGAACATCGCCCGCTCGCGGATCGGGCGCGCCTTCGGGGCGATCCGCGATCGCGACATCGCGGCAGGTGTCATGGGCGTCGACCTGGCGCGCTACAAGCTCATCGCGTTCACGGTCTCGTCGTTCTACGCCGGCGTGTGCGGGTCACTGTTGTTCGTCGCGAACCGACACTTCGGGCCGGAGCAGTTCGGACTGATCATGTCGATCCAGTTCGTCGCCATCGTCTTCATCGGCGGGGCCGCGACCATCTCCGGGTCGATCATGGGCGCCCTGCTGATCGCGTCACTTCCCCGGATCTCGGCGGAGGTCGCCCACCTGTTCCCGTTCATCTCCACTGCACCCAACGCCAGCCCCAACATCTTCGAGGTCGAGGCGATTCTGTACGGCGGCCTCATCGTGGCGTTCCTGTTGTTCGAACCGCGCGGTCTGTACGGCGTGTGGCTGCGAATGCGGATGTATTGGAAGAGCTTCCCGTTCACCTACTGAACCCACCCACTGAACACCTGAGGAGAACACCATGAAGTCGAAGACACTACGCAGCGGGGTGGCCGGCCTGTCGGCGATCGCCCTGGTCCTGGCGGGCTGTGGCCGCGACGACGGCGGAGACACCGAGGTCGCCGGCGTCACCGAGGAACCGTGCCCACAGGCGATCGATGACTCGAAGGGCTGCATCTACCTGGGAGCGATCACCGACCTGACGGGACCGTTCTCACCGATCGGCGCCCCGATGATCGAGGGCTCCCAGGCCTACTGGCAGAACGTCAACGAGAACGGCGGCATCGGCGACTACGAGGTCGACATGGTGACCCACGTCCGGGACAACGCCTACAACGAGACCACCCACTCCCAGGAGTACCGGGAGATCAGGGACCAGGTCCTGATGTTGGCCCACTCGATGGGCACCGCCCACACCAACGGCATCCTTGACGACACCCGGCAGCAGAACATCGTCACGGTCCCCGCATCCCTGGGGTCGAACTGGCTGTTCGAGGAGGGCGTCATGGAGTTCGGCACCAGCTACTGTGCCGAGGCCATGAACATGGTGGACTACGCCGTCGACAACTTCGACGCGACGAGTGTCGGCGCGGTGCACTTCCCCGGTGACTACGGTGACGACGCCGCCAAGGGCGCGGAGATCGCCGCCGAGGAACGCGGTGTCGAGTTCACCCGGTACACCACGGCCCCCGGCGGGACCGACGAGCAGACCGCGGTGATCCAGCGGATCCTGGCAGATCAACCGGACGTCGTGGTCCTCTCCACCAGTGCGATCGAGACCGGCGCCATCGTGGGTGCCACCGTCGCGCAGGGGTTCGAGGGCCAGTTCATCGGTTCCACTCCCACGTGGAGCGCCGGTCTGATGGGAAGCCAGGCCGCGCCGGCACTCGAGGCGCGCTACCTGCACGCCGGAGCGGTGGCTCCGTGGGGCCACGACTCGGAAGGCCACATCGAGATGCGGGAGGTCGCCGAATCCATGGGGACCGAGCCCGATGACTGGTTCGTCCTGGGTTGGGGTGCCACGTCGGTCATCCACGGACTCCTGGAGCAAGCGGTCGAGAACGATGAGCTCACCCGAAGCGGTCTCTACGAGTCGGTCGACTCGCTGACGGGGGTCGACACCGGTGGGATGTTCGCGGAGGGAGCCGGGGACTACTCGGGAGACGTCAACGAGAACGCGTCCCGCTCGAGCATCATCAACCGGATCGAGCCGGGCAGTCCCACGGGCCTCGTCCTGGAGGAGGAGTGGTACGAGGGACCCACGGCGGCCGACTTCGAGTACACGGAGGCGTGCTACCTGATGTGACCGCCCTGAGGTGATCCTCTCAGCGGATACCGGCCGCCCGTCGACCACTGTCGACGGG
>NZ_JAALEF010000090.1:0-17468 GCF_014145245.1 Dietzia sp. B44
GGGAGCCGTTGGTCTTGAGAAGTTCAACCCCGGGGGCCTCGCTGATGGCCTGCAGGGTGGTCAGGAGGTTCGTGTCGTTGGCGGTCGCGAGCTGTCCGGCGAGGGTGGCGGCCGTCGCGGTCGGCGCGAGGAGCGCACCGCAGGCATCCGCGTCAAGGAATCCTCCGTCAAGCGTGAAGGTCACGGTCACGGTGTTGCCATCGACGGACGAGTCGGCCGTGGTCGCGGCCGCGACGCCGGCGCCGGCGATGGTCAGTGCGGTGGCCGCGCCGAGGGCGGCGGCGGTGCGGAGAGCAGTACGGGACATGAGGGGTTCCTCCGGAGGGGATGGGACGGGCCGAGCCCGCCTGATATGTGAACTGTCTAAGGATAAGCCAAGAGTTCGCCATACGTGGTGATTATCGAATACGAACGCCCCCACCCGTTGTGAGCACAGGGTGGGGGCGTTCGGGGGGAGGTGCTTCAGCGGAGCTCGCGGAGGGCGTCCAGCCGTTCGTGAGCCTGGGTCATGATCCGTTGGATCAGTTCGTCGCAGCTCGGCAGGTCGTCGATCATGCCCACGACCTGTCCGGAGGCGAGGACTCCGGCCTCGGTGTTGCCCTCGACCAGCCCGGCCTTGAGCAGCATCGGGGTGTTGGCGGCCATGACGATCTGCTGCCACGTCCGGTCGGACGCCTTCTTCATGTTGAGGCCGTCCTTGGCCAGCTGTTGCCACTTCATGCCGGTCATGGACTTGAACTTATTGGCGTTCTGGACGGCGGCGGCCATGCCCTTGAGGGGGCTGCCCGATTCGAGGGCGTTGACCAGGCCGGTGCGCAGGACGCGGTGGGGCATGCCGTCGACACGGGTGGAGACGACGGTGTCCTGGAGCCCGCGCTCGAGGTACTGCTTCTTCACCGCGTCGGGCACCCGGGAGTCGCTGGTGAGCAGGAAGCGGGTGCCCATCGCGACGCCCGCGGCGCCGTAGGACAGCGCCGCGACCAGTCCGCGGCCGTCGAAGAAACCGCCGCCCGCGACCACGGGGATCGAGGTGTTTCCCGCGCCACCGAGGGCGTCGATGACACTGGGGAGGAGCAGGGTGGTGGCGACCTGGCCGGTATGGCCACCGCCCTCACCGCCCTGGACGATCACCGCGTCGGCGCCCCAGGAGGCCACCTTGACGGCGTGCTTGGCCGCACCGATGGAGGGGACGACGACGAGGCCGTTCTCCTTCAGCCGGGCGATCAACTCCGGCTTGGGCGCGAGGGCGAACGACGCGACCTTCACCCCGTGGCGGATCATCAGCTCGCACCGCTCGGCGGCGTCCTCGGCGTCGGCCCGGAGGTTGATGCCGAAGGGCTTGGAGGTGAGCTTCTTGGTCCGCACGATGGCGTCCTCGAGCTCGGCGTAGGTCATGGTGGCCGAGGCGATGATCCCCAGTCCGCCGGCGTTGGCCGTGGCCGCCGTCAGCTCGGGTCCGGAGACCCAGCCCATGCCCGTCTGGACGATCGGGTACTCGACACCGACGAGCTCGGTGAAGGCCGTGGACAGTGTCGGGGCGCTCATGCGGCCGGCACCTCGCGGTCGCGGAACCCGCGCGGATCCAGCACCTCGCGGATGATGCGCAGCTCCTCGTCCGAGGGGTCGCGGGTGACCGCGGCGTCGGCCAGGCCCTCGATCTCGAAGCCCGTGTTCTCGGCGACCTCATCAGCGGTGACGCCGGGGTGCAGGCTGACCGCACGCATGCTGCGGTCGGCGCCGCCGAAGTCGAACACGCCCAGGTTGGAGACCACCCGGTGGATGTGGTGGTAGCGGAACGCGGGGTCACCCTCGGTGTAGCGGTCATAACCGACGCCGCAGACGACGTCGACCTTCGCCGTGAAGACCCGGGAGGAGTGCTTGCCCACCCAGTAGCTGGTGGCGTGGTTGATCGAGTTGCCGGGCGCCCCGCGCAGGCCGAACATCTGGCGGGTGGGCTTCTGAACGTCGTCACCGAACGCGGAGAGGTTCTGGTTGCCGAAGCGGTCGATCTGGTTGGCGCCCATCACCACGTGGCGGGTGCCGGCCTGCAGGACGTCGAACACGCGGGGGAACGGGATGTATCCCTCGAAGTCGATGGTCTTGCCCAGCGGCGGGGTTTGGCCGAGGAATCGGTACTCGCCGTCGGTGATGAGCAGGTCCGGCTCGGTGGTGAGCCGGGCCAGACGCGCGCCGATGGTGGCCATCGGGGTCATCGGCGAGGCGAAGATCTCACCGGCGCCGGCGAAGATCTCCGCGCAGGCGACAGCGCAGTACTCGGCCCTGCTGATGGACTGAGTGGTAGCGGTCTCGGTGGTGACGTCGGACATCACTTGGCTCCCTTCTGGGCGGCCTTCTCGGCAGCGACCTTCTCCGCGAACGCGGTGACGGCCTTCTGGTAGTCCTCCTCGGACCCGGACAGGAACTCGTCGACGAACGACTTCCAGGAATCCTCATCCTTGGCTGAGGTGGCGTAGTGCTTCTGGAACGCCTCGTCGCGGCCGTAGTTACCCGCGAACGTGAAGTGGGCGCCGTTCGGGGCCTCGGAGACGGTGTCGACGAACATGCGGCTGAGCAGCATGCGCTGCGGGCCGACCTCGTTCATCAGGGCGTCCGCGGAATCGACGATCTCGTCGGTCTCGAGCAGGACGGTGTCCGCGGCCATGGCGTAGAGATCGTCGAAGTACCCGTCGGCGCCGGTGAACGCGGCGTTGCCGTGCTTGTCCGCCTTGTCCAGGTGGATCAGCGCGGCATCCATGCGTAGGGCGGGCATCGCGACCAGGGTCTCGGTCTTGCCGTCGACCTGGTACGGCGAGTCGACGGTCTTGAGCTCGTCGCCCCAGAACCGGAAGACGTCCGAGCCGAGGCCGGCGCGGGTCGGCAGGAACGGCAGGCGCTGCGCGGCGGCGGTGAGGCCCGCGCGCACCATGCCCTCGTCCATCTCGCGGGAGATGATCGACCCCTCGGTGCGGCGCGTGGCGAACCACGGGTCGTAGAACGGGGCGGAGTCCAGGGTGACGAAGCCGTAGTAGGCCTTGGAGACCTTGCCGGCCGAGCACAGCAGGCCGAGGTCCGGGCCGCCGTAGGTGATGACGGTGAGGTCGGTGAGGTCCTCGCGGCGGAGGATCGCGCGTACCAGGGCCATCGGCTTGCGTCGGGAACCCCAGCCGCCTATGCCGATCGTCATGCCGCTGGAGAGGCGTGAGACGGCCTCGTCCAGGCTGGAGCGCTTGTCGCGCGGGGTGGGGGTGCTGCTCACTTGTTCTCGCCCGTCCTCTCGGATCGCTTGTCTCGTTTGTCCAGATTCAGGCCCGTCTTGACGAACTCGTCGCGGTGCTCGTCTGCCACGCCGGCGAGGTTGAGTTCGAACGTGAAACCCTGCTCCATCCGGTAGGAGGACTTCACGTCAATGGGATCGATGTGGTTGATGGCTTCCTTGGCCGCCCGGATGACCCGCGTGTCCTTGGCCGCGATGGTCTCGGCGAGGTCGCGTGCCGCGGCGACCAGCTGGTCGCGGGGGACCACGTTGTAGACGGTGCCCCACGAGTGGAGCTGCTGCGCCGTGACGTTGCGCGAGGTGAAGTACAGGGTGCGCATCATGTGCGGCGGCACCATGCGCGCCAGGTGCGTGGCCGCGCCGAGCGCCCCACGGTCCACCTCGGGCAGGCCGAACACCGCGTCGTCCGAGGCGACGATGCAGTCGGCGTTGCCCACCAGTCCGATGCCGCCGCCCACGCAGAAGCCGTTCACCGCGGCGATCACGGGGACCGCGCACTCGTACACGGCGTTGAAGGCCACGTAGCAGCCGCGGTTGGCGGCCAGCAGGTGGTCGAAGCCCTCGAAGTCCTGCATCTCCTTGATGTCGACGCCCGCGTTGAATCCCCGGCCCTCGGCCCGGAGGATCACGACGTGTACCTCGGGGTCCCGGCCGGCGGCGAGGATCTGTTCGCCGAGTTCGAACCAGCCCGCGGACGGGATGGCGTTGACGGGGGGATAGTCGACGGTGACGGTCGCGATACCGTCTGCGCCCTTGTCGACGCTGATGCCCATGGTGCTCCCTTCGCACGCCACCGTCCGCTCGTCTCGGAACGGTCCGGTGACTAACCAAACGCTTGCTTGGTAGGCTAGCACGCATGACGAACATCGATCTTGGTCTGGCGGGCAAGGTAGTCCTCGTTACCGGAGGGGTCCGGGGCGTGGGCGCCGGAATCAGTCGCGTCTTCAGAGATGCCGGCGCCGTCGTCGTCACCTGTGCGCGGCGACCCGCGGACGACGGTTCCGATGTCGCGGACCTCGAGTTCCACTCCGCCGACCTCCGGGACCCGGAGGCGGTGCGCGCGATGGTCGACGAGATCGTCGCCAAGCACGGCCGCCTCGACGTGGTGGTCAACAACGCCGGCGGCGCCCCGTTCGCCCTCGCCGCCGACGCCAGCGCCAACTTCCACTCCAAGATCGTCGCCCTCAACCTGCTGTCCGCACTCACCGTCGCGCAGGAGGCCCACCGGGTCATGTCCGCCGATGGGCCCGACGGCCAGATCGGCGGCGCGATCGTCAACATCTCCTCCGTCTCCGGCCACCGGCCCTCGCCCGGCACCGCCTCCTACGGCGCCGCCAAGGCCGGCATCGACTCGCTCACCCAGTCGCTCGCCGTCGAGTGGGCCCCGGCCGTGCGCGTGAACTCCGTCGTGGTGGGGCCGGTCAAGACCGAACAGGCCGAATTGCACTACGGCGACGCCGACGGGGTGGCCGCCGTCGACGCCACCATCCCCATGGGGCGCATGGCCGAGCCCGCCGACGTGGGCCGCGCCGCCGCGTTCCTCGCCTCGCCGCTCGCCGCGTACATCACCGGCGCGGAGCTGCTCGTCCACGGCGGCGGCGAGAAGCCCGCGTTCCTTTCGGCATCCACCGCCGAGAACAAGCACTGAGCCCGACCGGGCATCACACACCTCAACCGACTCTGCGTACCTGCACTGGTCTTGCGCACCCGCACTGTCACCACGATCAAGGAGTAATCAATGGGAATCTGCGACGGACGCGTCGTCATCGTCACCGGCGCCGGCCGCGGCATCGGCCGTGAGCACGCCCTGGCCTTTGCCGCCGAGGGTGCCAAGGTCGTCGTCAACGACCTCGGCGCCGGCATCGACGGCCAGGACGTGGGGGAGCACCCCGCCGAGCAGGTCGTCGCCGAGATCAAGGCCGCCGGCGGTGAGGCCGTGATCAACGGCAACGACATCTCCTCGTGGGACGGCGCGCGCGAGCTCATCCAGCAGGCCATCGACACCTTCGGCGGCCTCGACGTGCTGGTCAACAACGCGGGCTTCCTGCGCGACAAGATGCTCGTCGGCATGTCCGAGGAGGAGTGGGACAAGGTCACCACCGTGCACCTCAAGGGCCACTACGCCCCGCTTCGTCACGCCGCCGAGTACTGGCGCGCCGAGTCCAAGGCCGGCCGCCCGCGCACCGCTCGCGTCATCAACACCTCCTCGGGTGCCGGACTGTTCGGCTCGGTCGGCCAGGGCAATTACGCCACCGCCAAGGCCGGAATCGCCCTGCTGACCATCCAGACCGCCGCCGAGATGAAGGGATACGGCGTGACCGCCAACGCGATCGCGCCGTCGGCCCGCACCCGCATGACCACCTCGGCCGGCGAGGCCATGGCCGCGCAGATGGCCGCCCCCGAGGACGGCTCGTTCGACGTGATGGACCCGGCAAACGTCTCGCCGCTCGTGGTGTGGCTGGGCTCCGAGGAGTCCGGCGACGTCTCCGGGCGCGTGTTCGAGGTCGAGGGCGGCAAGGTCACCCTGTGCGACGGTTGGCAGCGCGCCGCGTCGCAGGACAAGGGCGCCAAGTGGGACCCGGCCGAGCTCGGCTCCGTGGTCCCGCGTCTGCTGTCCGAGTCGCCGGCCCCGGTCCCTGTCTACGGCGCCCGCTGAGGCGCCGGACCCGGACATAAGTAAACCCCGCACCTTCTTTCCGGGAAGGTGCGGGGTTTACTCGTCGCTTGTGCGCGACCTGATCAGATCAGGGGCGCGGGCAGTTCTGGGCGTCAACCGAGCCCAGTGCTGCGAGCTGGTCGATCTGCGCCTGCGGCAGGTCACACAGCGGGAAGCCCGGGACTGCGGGCAGCGGCGGAAGCTGCACGTTGGTGCCTGCGGCAGCGCCGACCGCGGCGCCACCGAGGGCGAGCGCGCCGCCCACCGACAGGATCGGCAGCAGGCCGCCGCCCACGCTCGACTCGACGCTGTCCGCGGTATCGAGCGAGGTCATCAGACCGGCGGTCGAGCCGATGTTGGTGGACATAACCGAGTTCTGGGAGCCGTTCGCCAGGGACGCCGTGCCGTTGTCCGAGCCGCTCTCCAGCGAACCGGTGAACGCGGTCAGCGAGCCGTTGACCCCGGTGAGCTCCTCCACGGAGCCGTTGATGGTGCCCGTGCTGTCACTGACCGACCCGGTGATCGTGTCGGAGCTCTGGCCGGTCGAGCCACCCTCGCCGGTGATCGAGCCGAGCAGACCGGTCTCCGGGCCGGCAACCGAGTTGGTCATGCCGCCGAGCGAGCCGGCGATCCCCTGGGTGAGCAGTCCGCCCGTGACCGAACCGAGCAGGCCATCCGTCGGATCGGTGACCGAACCCGCGACGTCGTCGATGGAGCCCGCGGTCTCGTTCGTGATGGCCTCGAGGGAGCCACCGTCTTCGATGGAGCCACCGAGGGCGGACGTGATGTCGCCGGCCGAGCCGCCGTCTCCGAGCGAGTCCGAGATGCCGACGCCGATGGTGTCGAGCGAGCCGCCGAGATTGCTGGTGATGTCGCCAGCCGAACCGCCGGTTTCAATAGAGCCTGCGGTGGCCTCGAGGACGCCCGAGAGGGAGCCGCCGGTATTGAGCAGGTCGCCGATGCCCCGGAGGACCGAAGTGAGCGAGCCGCCGCCCTCGATCGAACCGGTGAGGGACTCGGTGAAGTCGTCGAGCGAGCCACTGGCGCCGGTGAGCGAGCCTGTGACCTCTGAGATCGACCCCTCGACAACCCCCGGGGTGTCGGACAGGGAGCCGCCGGAGGTGAGGAGGCCACCGATGCCGCGGAGGACGGAGTTGAGGGAGCCGTCGGCCCCGTCGACCGAGCCCGTGATGGTCTCGATCGAGCCCTCGACGACGCCGGGCGTGTCGCCCAGGGAGCCGCCATTTTCGAGCAGATCGCCACTGCCCGCAGCGACGGCGGGGAGGGAACCGCTGGTGTCACCGAGAGAATCGGAGATCCCATTGGCGATGGTTCCGGCAGAACCGCCGATGTTGGCGGAACCGCCGGCCTGGGTAGAGCCCTGACCGATGCCCTCAGTGGAGCCGTCGGGGATGATGCTCTCGGGAATGAGATCAGCGGAGCCGGGGATGGTGAGTGTCGACGAGTCGGGGACCTCAGGCATATTCGAGCCGGTGAGGCCGCCAATGATGTCGGTAATGATATTCGCGTTGGCAACGCCGACAGCGCTGGACATGGCAAGGGCCGTCGTCGCGGCAAGCGCGGCGACCCTGGTGGTGTTCTTCATTAACGGGGGATCCTCTCGAATTCACTGGACAACTGTGTCACCTGACACATGAGAATCCCCTGAACGTGAACTTTTGTCAATCTAAATTATGGCAAGTGACCCAAGTCATAGTTTACGAGAGACACTGTGCCTGACGTGGGCAAAGTTGACCGGGCAACTAAACGCCTCTGACTGCGGTGTTAGGCGGGTTCGCATATCACTACCGGGATGACCCTGCTGGTGTTTGCCTGATACTCAGCAAAGTCCGCGTAGCGCTCGACCAGGCGTGGCCACAATTCCGCACGTTCGGTGGGCGAGGCCTCCCGAGCCGTCATGGATCTGACCCGGCGGCCCACCTGAACGGTGACCGCAGGCTCCGCCAGGATGTTGCGGTACCACTGGGGGTGCGACGGGAGCCCGCCCTGTGAGGCGACCAACAGAACGCGATCGCCCTCGGGCAGATGGAGCAACGGCACAGTTCTCGGCTGGCCCGACTTTCGCCCCGTCGTCGTCAACAAACACACCGGAACCGGCGCCCGCAGCGCCGATCCCACGCGCCAGTTCCCACCGACCCGACCGCCCGTGCGCTGATACAGCCACGTGTTGACCCGCGACATGACCTTGATGACGCCGACGACCCACGGCGCGCCACGCCGTGGGTCGTCGATGCCGGTCTCGGGGCGGGATGCGCCCTCCGACGGTTGGCTGTCCGTCACCGCGTGCTCGTCACTTGCCGCTGGGCAGCGGTGCGCGGACGATCACGTGCTTGCCCGGGAAGAACGCGGCGAGCTCGCGACGGCTCTCCTTGAGTGAGAGGAAGCCGTAGCCCTTCTTGCGCTCCTCGGGGTGGATCCAGATCGCCACGTCGACGTCGCCGTCGTTGATCTGCTCGCCGAACACCAGGCCGACGGCGGTGCCGCGCGCGGTGTCCATGGCGACGAACCACATCGCCGACTCCGACTCGATGCGGCTCAGCCCGTCGCGACGCTCCTGCTCGGTGCGGCTCTCGTCCCACTCGCCGCCCGTCGCCGACGAGGCGTCGGTGGAGCGGGTGTGGTAGATCGACCGGTGGTCCTCGGAATCCCGGAACGGGTGCAACTCGAACCCGGCCGGCCCGGCCGAGACCGGGTGCTCCGTGGTGGCTCCGATAAACGACTCCAGCGGGGCGCGCAGAACCTCGCGCGCCTCGTCCGCGGACACGGCCAGAAGGTGGGACACCGCCTGGACCGCGTCCTCGGTGCCGTTGGCCGAGGCGATGGCCGCGAAGACTTCCGTCCGGCGCTCCGCCGCCGCTTCGATCACGTTGCTGCTCATGTCAGATCCTCTCGATGATGCTGGCCGAGGCCTGGGCGCCTCCCGCGCACATCGTGATGAGGGCGCGCTCGCCGTCCGTGCGCTCGAGCTCGTGCAGGGCGGTGGTGATGAGCCGCGACCCGGTACTGCCGACGGGGTGGCCGATCGCGATGGCGCCCCCGTTGACGTTGACCTTGTCCATGTCCGGACCATGCACCTGCGCCCAGCTTAGGAGCACGGAGGCGAACGCCTCGTTGCATTCGAACAGATCGAAGTCGGAGATCGACATGCCGGAGCGGTCGAGGACGCGCTGCGTGGCCTGGACCGGGCCATCGAGGTGGTATTCGGGCTCGCCGCCGACCAGTGCCTGGTGCGCGATGCGAGCGCGGGGCTTGAGGCCGTGCGCCTTGGCCACGTCCTCGTCCATGAGCAGGACCGCGGCCGAGCCGTCGGACATCTGGCTCGAGGTGCCGGCGGTGTGCAGGCCGCCCTCGAGGACCGGCTTGAGGCCGGCGAGCGCCTCGGCGGTGGTCTCCCGCAGGCCCTGATCGCGGGTGACGGTCACCGTCTCGCCGGTGTAGGTGCCGTCCTTGAGGCGCTCGGGGGCGTCGACGGCGAAGGTTTCCCGATCGAAGCGGCCCTCCTCCCACGCGCGCTTCGCATTGGCCTGCGAGCGGACGCCCAGCTCCTCGAGGTCGGCACGGCTGATGCTGCGGCGATTGGCGATGCGGTCGGCGGCGGTGAATTGGTCCGGGAGGTCGACGGCCCAGTCGTCCGGGCGCGGCATGCCGTTCTCTCCGTTACCCACGGCGGCGCGCAGCGAGAGCCAGCTCATCGACTCCACGCCACACGCGATACCGACGTCCATGGCGCCGGCGTGGATGAGGTTGGCGATGAAGTGGTTGGCCTGCTGCGCGGAGGAGCACTGGCAATCGATGGTCGTGCACGCGGTCTGCCACGGCAGTCCGGAGGCCAACCATGCTCCGCGCGTGACGTTGTTGCCCTGCGCGCCCGCCTGCGTCACGCAGCCGCCGACGACCTGCTCCACGAGGGAGGCGTCGATGCCGGCCCGGCGGATGACCTCTTTCTGGGAGGCGCCGAGCAGATGTGCGGGATGGAGGCCCGACAGTGCGCCGCGGGCCTTGCCGATCGGGGTTCGAACAGCCTCGACGATGACGGGATTGCCCATGAGTGTCCTTCCGGGAATCCGGCCGGAGGAAAGCCTGGCCGGGTGTGAACGTGTTCTAGTATGGTGCGTGGAACGTGTTCTAGATTACAGCCCGGGGGAGGGGAACGCAGTATCCCGGGACTG
Organism: Dietzia sp. B44; assembly: GCF_014145245.1. Taxonomy (NCBI): domain Bacteria; kingdom Bacillati; phylum Actinomycetota; class Actinomycetes; order Mycobacteriales; family Dietziaceae; genus Dietzia; species Dietzia sp. B44. The sequence goes on from NZ_JAALEF010000090.1 coordinate 10,121, forward strand.
TGGGGGGCACCTGACGCAATCCGACGCGGCCAAGGAGTACCAAGTGCAGCCAGTCACCATTCCCGAGGGGTTCGACTTCACGGACCCGGAGCTCTACGAGAAGCGCCTCCCGCACCCGGAGTGGGAACACCTCCGGCGGACCGAACCGATCTGGTGGTGTGCGAACGAGCCCGGCGCCGATGGTTTTGACGACGACGGCTACTGGGTCGTCACCAAGCATGAGGACGTCAAGGAGATCTCCCGGCGCACGAACGAGGTCTTCTCGACCTGGGAGAACACCGCCATCCCGCGCTTCGCGCCGGGCACGGAGCGCGAGATCGTCGAGCTGACCCGCCTGCTGTTCATCAACCAGGACGGCGACGAGCACAAGAAGTACCGCCGCATCATCTCCAAGGGCTTCACCCCGCGCAATATCGAGAAGATGCGCGAGAACTTGAAGGAGAAGGCCCGGGAGATCGTCGAGACCGCCGGCGCAAAGGGCACTGGCGACTTCATCATCGACGTGGCCTCCGAGCTGCCACTGCAGGCGATCGCCGAGCTCATCGGTATCCCGATGGAGGACCGCCACCAGATCTTCGAGTGGTCCAACCAGATGACCAGCTACGACGTCCCCGGCAAGGTCGAGGAGTCGCAGATGGCCAACGCGATGGTCCTCAACTACGCCCAGGAGCTCGCCGCCAAGCGCGAGGTCGATCCACGCGACGACCTGGTGACCAAGCTGGTCCAGGCAGACCTCGACGGCGAGCAGCTCACCGCGGACGAGTTCGGTTGGTTCGTGGTCCTGCTCGCGGTGGCCGGAAACGAGACCACCCGCAACGCCACAACCCACGGCATGATCGCCTTCCTGAACAACCCGGAGCAGTGGGAGCTGTTCAAGTCTGAGCGCCCGGAGACCGCGTACGACGAGATCCTCCGATGGGCCTCGCCGATCTCCTCGTTCCAGCGCACCGCCACCGAGGACGTGGAGATCGGGGGAGTCACCATGAAGAAGGGCGACCGCGCCGCGATCATGTACGGTTCCGCGAACTTCGACGAGGACGTGTTCGAGGACCCGTTCACGTTCAATATCCTGCGCGATCCGAACCCGCACCTGACGTTCGGCGGCAACGGCCCCCACTACTGCATCGGCGCCAACCTGGCGAAGCTCCAGATCGAGCTCATTTTCAACGCGATCGCCGACCACATGCCGGACATCACCGCACTCGGCGACCCGGTCCGCCTCCGTTCCGGATGGCTCAACGCCATCCAGGACTTCAAGGTCGACTTCAAGTGCCCGGTCCGCGCCTGATCGGCTGATCAGTCCAGGTCTGACCACGGCCCCGGCCCTCCGCGCCCGCGGGGCGCCGGGGCCGTCGTCGTGATCGCGGGCTTTGCCAGAACGCGCTGAACCCACGAGAGAACCAGGCAGGGTGACACCATGATCGACCCACGAATACTCGACGACTCCTTCCTCGAGCACCGCCAGGTCGAGCGCGACGGCGTCAGGCTTCACTACGTTGCCGCCGAACCCCGCGTCTCGGACGGCTCCCCCGACGGCCCCGGCACGATCGTGCTGGTCCACGGCTTTCCGCACTTCTGGTTCACCTGGCACCGGATGATCCCCGTTCTCGTGGAGGCCGGCTGGCGGGTCATCGCGCCGGACCTGCGGGGGATGGGCGGCTCCGATGCCCCGGCCGACGTCGAGGCCTACGCGCCCCGGGAAGTGGTCGACGACCTGATCGCGGTGATCGACGACGCGCTCCCGCGCCCCGAGAAGGTGGTCCTGGTGGGCTTCGACTTCGGTGCGGGCGTCGTCTACGACACGTGCCATCTCGAGCCGGACCGGGTGCGCGCGGTGATCGGGATGGAGAACCCCTTCATGGGCACCGCGGGATCGATCTCTCCCCTGGAGGGCTCGGCGATGATCGCCGAGAAGCACTTCCTGCACCTGCACTACTTCGCGCAACCCGGGGTCGCGGAGGCCGACATCGCGGGCCACGAGCGCGATTTCCTCACCCGCGTGTTCTGGGCACTGTCCGCTGACTACCACTACCTGGACGTCTGGCAGCACCCGCCGGGATCGACCTACATGGACGCGCTTCCGGAGTCGCCACAGCTGCCGTGGAGATGGCTGTCTGTGGAGGAGATGGACGTGTACGACGCCGAGTACTCGCGCACCGGGCTCGCGGGGCCACTGCAGTGGTACCGCGCGATGGACGTGTCATGGCGCGCCCGCAAGGAGTTCGAGCGCCAGACCAACCCGGTGCCGTACTACTTCCTCTACTCCGAGCACGACCCGGACCTCGAGGGGTTCCACGGTCGCGAGCCGCTGACGAAACTCGGCCGCTACCACGACGACGTCCGCCAGATCCGCAGCGTTCCGCGCGCCGGCCATCTCATGCACCTGGAGGCCAGCGAGGACACGCACCGCGAGCTGCTCGAGTGTCTCGCCGACATCACGGACGCCATCCCGAAGTAGCCGCGGGTTATCGCCATTGGTCAGAACGGTGGCGGTGGCTCGAAGTCCGGCTGGGGTAGCGGTGTCTCGTAGCGGGCAGCGATGTTGGCTTCTCGCTCGGTGGCAAGATCTTTCTCGCGTCTGTGACCGTAAGTGGCCTGTGGTTTCGGGCTGAGCCACGGACGCCGTCGCGGGTGGGGCGGTGGGTCAGGCGGGGGATCGGTCTCGGTGGCGACATCTCGACGCCATCGAGCCAACGGCCCTGCGGGGTCGGTGGTGATGATGTGACCGGTGTTGGTGGTGACGGTGAGTGTTCCCTCCCGGTCCAGGCGGTACCTCCAGCCATGGAAGGTTTTGAACCGGTGGTGCTGCCGGCACAGACACATGAGGTTGGCTTCCACGCTCAGCCCGCCATTGCTGGGGTCGGAGTGATTGAAGGGGCGGCAATGGTCGATGTCGCAGTGGTCCGCGGGAACCGAACAACCGGGATGGCGGCAGGTGCCGTCGCGCAGGCGGATACGGCGGTCCAGTTCCGGACTGAGGCGGTAGCGGCGGGCATGGGAGGCCGAGTCGGCTGCCCCTGGCGCGGGGTCGGGGACAACGATTGTGGCGCCGACGCTGCGGGATAGCAGTGCGATGAGGGCTTCGATGGTGGCGGGGCCTCCCCTGGGGAGATAGACCTCGGGTTCGCCGTCCGGGCTAAGGGGCGCGAGCACCGTGATGTTCGGCCGGATCGACGCCATGAGTGACCCGGTCGAGCCAGCCTCGCCCGCCGCCGCCGCCGCCGCCGCCGCCGGAGTCGAGGCCGGAGACGTAGAGCTGTCGGCCGGGCCGAGGAGTGCGTTGACCAGCGCGTCCGCCCTGAGCGGCCCCATACCTGCGCCGCCGGGGTTTCTCCGTTTGTGCTCCCGCGCGATCTCGTTGAGGGCCTCGGAGATGGCCAGGGCGTCGGGGGCGGAGAGGCGGGCGTTCAGATCTGCCATCCCGTCTTCGCTGCGGCGCAACCGAACGTTCCGTTCGGCGAACGCCCGCGCACGGCGCAACAGCACGCCCTCGGGATCGTATTCGCGGATGATCCGGTCGGTCTCATTGAGGATCGCGTCGCGTCCGGGCCGTCGACCCGAGTCGATAGCATCCAGCAGCCAGTCAACGACTGCGCGTTGAACCCTCTCGAGGGCGGACACGTCGACCGTCCGCAAGTGACGGGCGAGCATCTCGGCGGTGTGCTCATCTATACGGCCTGTCTCCATGGCTTCGAGCAGCGAGGGAAATCGCACGGAGAGGTCATTTGCGAGAGCGATCAACTTCTTGGCGCGGTGGTGATGGACGCCGTACGCGGCGACGATCTCGGCGCACGCGATCTGGAGTGGGTCGATGATCGCGTACGACGGCTCCTCGTCGAGGCCCGGGCCGTAGCCTGCGGCGATCGCGCGGTCGAGTTGTTCGTCATCGCACAGCTCAAACAACTTCCGGCATGCCCGAAGTCTCGCGGCCGCGGCCCGGTTCTCCGCGTAGAGCGCGTCGAGCGCCGCGAGAGTGAGCGCCCGTACCTGTGGGCCAGCCTTCTGCACTGGTGCTGCCGGCATGCTTCCGCCCCCTCCGCAGCCGCTTGATCGGTCGTGTGTTCGAATAGATGAACAGTAGCAACCGGGTCCGACACGATAGTGAATAGCGCCTCTAGCTGCGAAAACCCGATGACGGAAGCGGGCGTGGACGTCCCTAAGTAGAGCGTGGCGGGGGAGGGTGGGGGACGACGACGAGGCCCGCCCCGCGGATCGCGCGGGACGGGCCTCGTGTTGAGAATTCGGCCGGGCAACCGGCGCGGGCGGGGCGAGAACGGCGAGCAGTCAGCCCTGGAGGCCGTACTTCTGACCGAAGTTCGCGATCGACTCGATCTTCTGCTCGGCTGAGCAATCGAAGCCGTGGCCCTCGACCATCCACGGCATCACGATGATGTCCGTGACGCCGGCCTCGGCGAGCTCGGTGAAGCCGCGCGTGCCGAACTTGTCCAGGCAGACCACCTGGATGGCGAACGGCTTGCCGTCACCGCGGTCGGCGAGGGAGCGGCCGTCGGCCTCGAGCAGTTCGCCGAGACGCTTGACGGTGGTGACGATCTCGTCGAACTCCATCATGGCGCTCGTCCAGCCCTGGCCGACGCGCGCGGCCCGCTTCAGCGCGATCTCCGTGTGGCCGCCCACATAGAAAGGCACCTGCTCGGACGGGGCCGGGGTGAAGATGAGCTCGTCGAAGTCGAAGTGCTTGCCGTGGAAGTCGAACCACTCGCCCTCCATTCCGCGGCGCATGATCTCCAGCGACTCGTCGACGCGCTTGCCGCGACCGGAGAACGGGGCGCCACACCACTCGAACTCGTTGGGGTCCCAGCCGATGCCCACGCCCAGGTCCAGCCGGTTGCCGGTCAGCAGGGCGACGGACGCCACCTGCCTCGTGAGCAGCAGTGGGTTGCGCGGCCCGACCTTGAGCACCTGCGGGGAGAACCGGATGGTCGAGGTGGCCCCGCCCATGGCGGCGCAGGCGATCAGGGGCTCGACCCACTGGGTCTCCTCGTCCCACATGCGCGAACCGTCAGGCGTATACGGATAGTCCTTGTCCTGCCGACGCGGGTGGAACAGGGAGTCGGGCAGCACGACGCGGTCGAATCCGGCAGCCTCGGCGCCGCGGGCGATCTCGATGTACTGGTCTACGGGGGAGAAGGAGACCGGGACGGAGAACTCGACATCTACTACTCGGTTCATGGTTACCTGCCCTTTCCGGTGGCGCCGGCGATGGCGGTCCTGTCGTCGTCGGTGAGTGGCCGCAGTCCCGAGGCCATGGCCACGTCCTGCTCCCAGAAGGCGCGAAGGGACACCAGACGGCCGTCGGGATCGACGCGGTAGTCCACGGCGATATCGATCTCCATGATGTTCTCGCCCATATGGGTGCGCATGGTGCCGATGCAGAGCAGTTCGTCGCCCACGGCGATCCCGCGGTCGAAGCGGAACTCGATGTGATCCGGGGTGGCCACGGCCTTCTCCCAGAATTCCAGGAGCCTCTCCGTGCCGGTGTGGCCGATGCCCTCGGCATCGAACATCGACGGACCCACGGGATCCTCGATGGTGCCCTCGGGATTCCAGCCGGCGATCCAGGCATCGCGGTCGCCGGCGTTGGTGGCAGCCCACGAGCGGCGTGCGGCGGCGAAGGCGGGACTGGCCAGTGCCGCGTCGCTCATCTCGAGTGGCCGGTACGCGCCGTCCTCGTCCAGGTACGGGTTGCTCATGAGTGACGCTCCGGTCGATCGGTCCCCACGACCCACATGGAGAAGTACTGGGACCCGCCGCCGTAGGCGTGACCGAGGGCCTTGCGTGCCCCCGGGATCTGGTGCTCGTCGGCGCGGCCCATGACCTGCCGGGCGGCCTCGGCGAAGCGCAGCATGCCGGATGCCCCGATCGGGTTGGAGCACAGCACGCCGCCGGACGGGTTGACGGGCAGGGACCCGTCGCGCGCGGTGGCACCGGACTCGGTCATGCGCCAGCCCTCGCCCTCCTCGCAGAACCCGAGGTTCTCCAGCCACATGGGCTCGAACCAGGAGAAGGGGACGTAGATCTCGGCCGCGTCGATCTCCTCCGCCGGGTTGGTGATCCCGGCCTCGGCCCACAGGGCGGCGGCGGCGTCGCGGCCGGCCTGCGGGTTGCGGTAGTTGCGGAACGCGTAGGTCCCGGGCTCGGTGCGCAGCGCGGTGGCGTGGACCCAGGCGACGTTCCGGCCGGTGGACTCGACCGCGTCGGCCGCCTCGGCGTCGCCGAGGACGATCGCGCACGCGCCGTCGGAGGACGGGCAGGTCTCGTCGAACCGGATGGGGTCCCACAGCATCTGCCCCTGCAGCACCTTCTCCACGGTGAGGTCGGGCTGCTTGAGGTGGGCGTGGGGGTTGATCGACCCGTTGAGCCGGTCCTTGACCGCCACCATCGCGCCGACGTGCTCCGGGGCCCCGGTGGTGCGGATGTAGGAGCGCACGTGAGGGGCGAAGTACCCGCCGGCACCCGCCCCGACGGGGGCCGTGAACGGCACGGGCAGGCTGAGCGCCCACATGGCGTTGGACTCGGACTGCTTCTCCCACGCCACGGCCAGCACGCGCCGGTAGCGGCCGGACTGGATGTGCGATGCGGCCACCACGGCGGTGGAGCCGCCGACCGAGCCGGCGGTGTGGACGCGCAGGAGCGGCTTTCCGACGGCACCGAGCGCGTCGGCCATCATGAGCTCGGGCATCATCACGCCCTCGAACAGGTCGGGGGCCTTGCCCACGATCACCGCGTCGATGTCGTCCCATCCCACGCCGGCGTCGGCCATGGCGGCGTCGATCGCCTCGCGGCAGAGGCCGGCCATGGAGACGTCGGTGCGCCGGGCGACGTGGTGGGTCTGTCCGGTGCCGAGAACGGCCGCGGGGAGACCGGTGCTGTGGGCGCTCATGCGGGGCGTCCTTCCAGGAGGCAGATGAGGTTCTGCTGGAGCAGATGTCCGCTGGTGGCGTGGGCGAGGGCGCGTTCGGTGCGGCCCTCCATGACGTCGTTGGCGGCGTAGCCGATGCGCTCGAGCCCGGCGGAGAACAGCGGGTCCGCGAGCAACGATCCGCCGGACGGGGTCACGGCCACGTGATCGCCGATGCCCAGCGCGGCACGCAGGAGCAGTTCCTGGTGCGTGTACTGGGTGTGCAGCTCGGCGACGGTCACGCCACCGAGATCGGGGCGCTCGCCCGAGGACCGGGTGGCGCGCACGGCGGCGGCGCGGGCCGAGGGGGAGTCGGTGAGATCGCGGGCGCCGAACTCGGCGGAGTCGGCGATGTGCTCGATCCCGGTGACGTAGGCCGGGGTGTCGACCAGGTCCCGGGCCCGGTCGCCGGAGGCGAGGATGATGGCG
>NZ_JAALEF010000091.1:0-1549 GCF_014145245.1 Dietzia sp. B44
TCATGACCGGCAGCCTAGGCGGGGCCCACGGGGGCGGCGGCGACGGGTGGCGGCGCGTGCCGGCCGGGGTCTGAGAGGATGACGGCATGCCCGACCGCCCGATCCTCCTCGTCGACCTCGACGGCACCATCACCGACTCACTGGACGGCATCGCCAGGTCGCTCCACCACGCGCTGGACACCGTCGGTGCCCGGTGGGACGACTCACGTGACATCCGCTCCATCGCGGGCCCACCCATGCCGGACACCCTCGCCTCGCTGGGGCTCGGGGGCGACGATCTGCAGCGGGCGATGAGCGCGTACCGCGAGCGCTACACCGACGTGGGGTGGCTCGAGAACGCGGTCTACGAGGGAATGGACGGCCTGCTGACGAGCCTGGCCGGCCACGGTTTCCGGATGGCCGTGGCGACGAGCAAGGACCAGCGGGCCGCGCGACGGATCCTGGAGCACTTCCGGCTCGACGACCCGTTCGAGTTCATCGGCGGCGCGGACCTGCGGGTCGGGCGGGCGGCCAAGGCCGATGTGATCGCGCACTCACTCTCCGCACTCGGCGTCGATCCGGTACCGGTGGCCGAGGGGGGCACGGGCCACGTCCTCATGATCGGCGACCGCGAGCACGACGTGGAGGGGGCCGCCCGCTACGGGATCCCCACGGCGATCGTGCGCTGGGGTTACGGCAGCCCCGGCGAGTGGGACGGCGCCCGCTGGTCCCCGGCGGACACCGCCGAGCTGGAGCGGATCATCCATGAGTGGTGACCCGCGCGTGCACGTCGTCTTTGTCTGTACCGGCAACATCTGCCGCTCCCCCATGGCCGAGGTCATGGCACGGCACGCGTTCTCCGGCGCCGGGTTCGGCGACAGGGTCACCGTCTCGAGCGTGGGTACCGGTGGGTGGCACGTCGGGGACGGCATGGATCCGCGGGCCGCGGCCGAGCTCGAGTCCCACGGGTACGACAGCACGCACGTGGCCGCACAACTGTCGGCCCCCGATCACCGGGCCGACCTGGTGGTGGCGCTCGACCGCGGCCATCGCGACCACCTCCTCGGCGCCGGGGTCGAGGAACACCGTGTCCGCCTCCTGCGGGGGTTCGATCCCGCGGCGGACGGTGAGGACGTGGCCGACCCCTACTACGGCGACCACGACGGCTTCACCCGGACCCGTCTCCAGATCGCCGAGGCGCTCCCCGGGTTGGTGGCCGAGGTGCGTGCCCTCCTGACTTAGCCCGTCGGGGTCCAGCGGATACCCTGGGGACATGCGGAGTCTGCGGCGCTTTCTGAGTCCCGGCTGGCTGATCGGCCTGCTCGCCGTGTCGCTGTTCGCCTGGGCGTGCTTCGCCCTCCTGGCCCCGTGGCAGCTGGGCAAGAGCGAGGACCTGGACGCCCGCAACACCCGCCTCGCCGAGTCGATCGAGGCCGCGCCGGCCCCGTTCGGGCAGGTGGTCGACGCTCCCGAGGCGTTCGTCGACCGCGAATGGCGGCTGGTGACACTGGACGGCCGGTGGCTACCCGACGCCGAGGCACTGCTGCGGCTCCGCGCGGTCGACGGCGAG